>CADBLV010000328.1 GCA_902795555.1 uncultured Eubacteriales bacterium
ATGGTGCCTGTGGGGGCTGAACGATTACACCATGGTCGTCAATCAGCTGATCAATTTCCTGGACGTGTATGTCATCGGCATCGCGGGGGCCGTCGGATATACGTTCCTCGCCGGACGGACGAAAACCCTCGGCAGACGGCAGCGTCTCTGGACGGAAATCGGAGCCACCCTCCTGTTCTTCGGCGCGGTCTGCGGGCTGGTTGCGCTGCTGCGCTTTCAGGCCGGCTCCAACGGATACGCGGAAATCCAGCGGCGTCAGATGATTTATCGACCCCTCTACGCGCTGCTGTTTCTTTCCCTGATGGCCGGAGGCATCTTCGGTCTCCGCCCCCTGCGGTTCCTGCTAGGCAACCGGGTCGCCCGGTTTTTCAGCGCCATCAGCATGAATTATTATCTGATTCACCAGGTGATCATCGTGCACATGAAACGGCTTCATTTCCCGGCTTCCCGCAGCGAAAGTCCCAACACCATGGGGGAGCAGCCCTGGCAGAATCAGTATACCGCCCTGGCCTTTCTCCTGTCCTTCGCCTTCGCGGTTCTGATCACCTATGCCGTTGAAAAGCCCATCGGACGTCTGATGGACAGACGGCGCGCAAAAAGCCTCCCGGAGGGAGGCTGAGGAGATGATTTTCGACGGCTTATTTCTTTTCTGTCACAGCGCCCCGAATGGTCGCGTTCGGAACGGAAGCCTGCTTCATAAAAGCGCTGGGGCTGATGCCGGTGATGTGTTTAAACTGTTTGGAAAAGTGGTACGGATCCTGCATGCCCACTTCGATGCCCGCCTGACGGACGGAATACCGGGGATCCCGAAGCAGTTCCTTGGCCCGTTCCATCTTGCAGTGCAGCACATAGGCCAGGGGCGGCATCCCGATCTCCGCCGCAAAGCGCTTCCGGAAGGTCTCGATCGGCATGCGGGAGATGGCAGCCAGCTCCGCCAGGGTGTAATTGTCCCGATACTGGTTCGCCCGCAGCGTGTTCACCACCTTGGCAATCTCGTGGGACAGCATCGCCCCCAGGGCTACCGGATATCCCAGATGGGACGCAATCAGACCGTACATCAGATGCTGCAGCTGATAGGTCGCGTCTGAGGTGTCGGAATGCCGGACAATCACCTGAACGATCTGCTCCGCCAGATAAATCTGGCTCGGCAGGGCGCCCTGTTTCAGCGGCATATGCAGCAGCGCGCCCATTTTCCGGACCACCATGGGACTCAGGGGGCCTTCCAGCGCGATCCACAGGCACCGGGTATCCTCCACCGCCTCGATCTCGCAGGGTTTGTTTCCTCCCGGCAGGAAGCAGGCAAACTCCGCCGGCAGCTCCAGCTCGGACTCGCTCCACTTCACCCGGAGCTCCCCCCGCTCCACCGCCAGCCAGACCCACTGGTCGTGAGCATTCAGCCTGTAACTGCCTCTTTCCAGCACGAAGGAGCCGGCCGCGTAAATCCAGGCGCCGCTGGAAAGCGTCAGGCTTCCCGGCTTATGAAAGCCCTCCACCCCCAGGGTTTTCGTCTTTTCGGGAATCTCTTTCAGGAGATAGGAGTCCATGGCGTTTCCTCCGTCCTTTTTGACCAAATATGACAAAAAGCCGGTTTTAGTATACCCCCTGAAATTCTGATTTGTCAAGGGAAACGAAGACTTATTTTGTTCGCGATCCGCCCCGCCTTTTCCGGGGAACGGCCGGAAAAAGAAAGGAGTCCGCAGATGAGCGCCATTGAGCGAATCCGGGAATACCGTGCCTCCCACGGCTCCCGGTATACCCTTCAGCGGCTGTGGCAGAAGGGAAAGGAGCGGCTGTTCGGCGTCTATGATCGTCGCCGGGCCCGGGAAGCCTGCACGGCGGAAGAGCTGGCGCGGCAGCGGGCCCATCAGCCCTCCGCCGGACTGCTCTCCGTCATCACCCCCGTCTATAATACGGATCCGGGCATGCTGGAAGCCCTGCTGGACAGCCTGCTGGCCCAGAGCTATTCCGTCTTTGAAGTGATCCTCTATGACGGATGCAGCACTCGGGAAGGGACCCTGGCTGTCCTTAAAAAAGCAGAAAGCGCCGATCCCCGCTTCCGGGTGATCCATGGAGAGGAAAACCGCGGCATCAGCGGAAACACCAACGCGGCCATCGCCCTGGCCCGGGGAGAATACTGTGCCCTGTGCGATCATGACGACCTGCTTTCCCCCGATGCCCTGTGGCGGGTGGCGGAGTGCATCGCCCGGGAAACCCCGGATCTCATCTACAGCGACGAGGATCGTCTGACCCAAAGCGGCCGCCGGCATATGGATCCCCATTACAAGCCGGATTACTGCCCCGACAACCTGGTTTCCGACAACTATTTCTGCCATCTGTCCGTGATTCGAACCGCCCTGCTGAAGGAGGTGGGCGGCCTTCGGAGCGGGTTTGACGGCAGCCAGGATCACGATCTCTTTCTCCGCCTCACGGAGAAAACCGATCGGATTGTGCATCTGCCCTACACCCTGTACAGCTGGCGGGAGAACTTTCAGTCCATGAGCCATCAGAATCTGCTCCGGTGTCTGGAAAACGGCTGCCGGGCTGTGGAGGAGCACGAGGCCCGGCTGGGACGGAAAGTGACGGCGGTTCCGGTCAACAAGGAGCTTCGCCTCTGGTACGATCTCCCGCCCGATTCCACCGTGGAAGCCCTCATCTGGGGCGGCACGGAGGAAGAATGTGAAGGATGTATGGCAGAACTGGCGTTTCTCACCGGCTGGGGATCCCGGCTCTCCGGCGTGCTGATCTCCGGAGACGGCGCGGACCGGTGGCAGCTGGTGAATGAAGCCGCCCGGGATTCCGCGGCGGACTATCTGCTGGTGCTGGAGGCCAATGTGGGCGGGATGAACCGCCACTTCCTGCGGGAGCTGATGATGTATGCCCAGCGGGAGGATGTGCTGGCCGCATCCCCGGCGCTGACGGATCACCGCCTTCGCGTGACGCACGGCGGGTTTGCCCTGGGAATGAAGGGCATCCTGCAGTGTATCAATGAGGGCATGCGCCTCTCCGCCGGCGGCTGGCATGATATGATGAACAAGGTGCACAACGTCAGCGCGGTCAGCCTCTGCTGCTGTATGGTGAAAAGGGAAAACTGGATCCCCCTCTCCCCGGAATACCGCAGCGGTCTGGTGGCTGCTGACTGGGCCATGCAGGCCCGGAAAACCGGCAAACGCTTTGTTTTCACGCCCCACGCCACAGCCATCCGGGAAAAGTCCCCCCTTCTGCTGAACGGGACGGATCGGGACCCTCAGGATGTCCGGCGATTTGAGGAAAAATGGGGGACAAATCTGACCGATCCCTGCTACAGCCCCCGTTTTTCCCGGAAAAAAGCCAATTATTCCTGCTGATCCCGCGCATCTTACTTGCTGAACCCCCGTGATTATGCTATACTCATTGCTGATTTTGGAATGACAAGGACCGGTGAACACGCATGGAACACGAATACAACCCGAAAATCATCGAAAAAAAGTGGCAGAAGTACTGGGAGGATCATCACACCTTCCGGACGGACGTGTGGGACTTTTCCAGGCCCAAGTTTTACGCCCTGGATATGTTTCCCTATCCCAGCGGCGTGGGCCTGCACGCGGGCCATCCCGAGGGATATACCGCCACGGACATTGTCAGCCGCATGAAGCGCATGCAGGGCTACAACGTGCTGCATCCCATGGGATATGACAGCTTCGGCCTGCCCGCGGAACAATATGCCATCTCCACAGGGAATCATCCCGAGGGCTTCACGGCTCACAATATTGAAACCTTCAGCCGCCAGCTGAAGGAGCTGGGTTTCGACTATGACTGGGACAAGATGATCGCCACCAGTGATCCTTCCTTTTATAAATGGACCCAGTGGATTTTCAAACAGCTGTATCTGGACGGATACGCCCAGTACATCGATATGCCTGTCAACTGGTGCGAAGAACTGGGTACCGTTCTGAGCAATGATGAAGTGATCGACGGGAAAAGCGAGCGCGGCGGCTATCCGGTCGTCCGGAAGAACATGAAGCAGTGGGTGATCAACCAGCCCGCCTTCGCGGAAAAGCTGCTGGAAGGCCTGAACGAAATCGACTGGCCCGAAAGCACCAAAGATATGCAGCGCCACTGGATCGGCAAAAGCGAAGGGGTCGAGGTGGATTTTCAGATTGAAGGCGGCGGAAAATTCAGCATCTTCACCACCTGTATCGAAACCATCTACGGCGTCACCTTCATGGTGCTGGCCCCGGACGGTCAGCTGGTGCAGGATCTGATGCCCCGCATTCAGAATCAGGCGGAAGTTCAGGCCTATATCGAAGAAACCCGGAAGAAAAACGATATGGACCGTACGGCGCTGAACAAGGGAAAAACCGGCTGCCGCCTGGAAGGCGTCAAGTGCATCAACCCCGCCAACGGCAAGGAAGCGGAGCTGTTCATCGGCGACTTCGTGCTAGCCAGCTACGGTACCGGCGCGGTCATGGCCGTTCCCAGCCACGACCAGCGCGACTTTGAATA
>CADBLV010000329.1 GCA_902795555.1 uncultured Eubacteriales bacterium
CTATCCGGATACCTATTTCACTTTCCCGGTCTCCCGGGATTCTGTCAGGCCCGCATTCCAGACAGATATTCAGCACTAAGTGGATTCTCCTGTTTGAAAGGCGGAGCTTCATTTTCTATTCCTGAAGCTCGCGGAGTGTTGCGCTTTTTTTCGCGAAATGGTATGATGCTTAGGACACTGCTGAAACGGAGGAAAGGAATTCACCCATGGCACAGGCAAACGATCTCGCAATCGATCTTGGAACCTCCAATATGGTGGTATATATGAAAGGAAAGGGAATCATCTTTCGGGAGCCGACGGTAGTGGCTGTCGACCGGAATACCCAGAATATGATTGCCTTCGGCAGCGAGGCGCACAGGATGACAGGCCGGGCTCCCTCCAATATCAGCATCATTCGTCCGCTGGCTCAGGGGAATATGATTGATTTTGATCTGACGACGGCCATGATACGCTATCATATGTCCGAAATCATCGGCAGGCGTTTTCTGTCCCGTCCCCGGGCTGTGATGGCTGTGCCATCCGGTATGAAGGACATCGAGAAAAAAGCGCTGATCAGCGCGATGTTCGACGCCGGCATCCGGCGCACCCAGCTGCTGGACAAAAACGTCGCCGCGGCGCTGGGAGCCCAGTTGAACTTTCTCGGCGCTTACGGCTGCCTGAATATTGATATCAGCGCAGGCGGGACCGATATGGCCGTTTTGTATAACGGCGCTGTTTCGGTTACAACCTCTGTAAAAATCGGCGGAGATCATTTTGATGAAGCGGTGATCCGATATCTCCGAAAGAAATATAATCTCCTGATCGGGGAAAGAACGGCTGAACAGATCAAAATCGCTCTGGGCGGGGCGGTCCAGCGCGATCCCGCAATCTACATGGATGTCACCGGGCGAAATCTGATTTCCGGTCTTCCGAAAACGATGAGCATCCAATCCGATGAGATTTTTGAAGCGATGATTGAAAATGTGAACGACCTGATCGAAGGCATCCAGGTAATCATCGAAAAAACCCCGCCGCAGTTCGCTTCCGATATTTTCGAAGGCGGAATCACGCTGACAGGCGGGGGAGCGTTGCTGTTCGGTTTATCCGAGGCCATTGAAAACGTTCTGAAGATTCCATGCCGGGTAGCTCAGGATGCAAAAGACTGCGTGGTGCTGGGCTGTGCACGGGTGCTGAATGAGCCTGCCGAAATGCGGCATCTGCTTTCCAACCGGTAAAGCACATCGCACCGGGAGATTTGAATTCCGCCTCATGCGTTGCATCGGGCGGTTGAATTCCGCCTCATGCGTTGCATCGGGCAGTCTAATCCCGCTTCGCGCGGCTGTCGCCGGCGGTATCAATACCGGCGGCGCCGGTCAGGCCCAATCGTTTGGCTGCTTCTTCCCGCATCTTGTATTTCAGAATCTTTCCGGCTGCGTTCATCGGGAAAGAGGAAACATATTCAATATACTGGGGAACCTTGTGCCGGGCCATATGGCTGCGGATATAGTCGGTCATCTCTTCTTTGGAAACAGTCATTCCGTTTTTCAGAATAATGCAGGCCATCACCGCTTCGCCGTATCTGGCGTCCGGAACACCGATCACCTGCACATCTTCCACGGCGGGGTGAGTATAGATGAATTCTTCAATCTCCTTGGGATAGATATTTTCACCGCCGCGAATAATCATGTCCTTGATCCGTCCGGTAATCAGGAAAGTGCCGTCCGGATTTCTCCGGGCCAGGTCGCCGCTGTGCAGCCATCCCTTCGCGTCGATGGCGGCGCTGGTGGCGGCCGGCATTTTGTAATAACCTTTCATGATATGATATCCCCGGGAACAGAATTCGCCGTCCTGTCCGTCCGGCAGCTCCTCGCCGGTTTCGGGGTCGATAATTTTACATTGGACATGCGGGAAGGCATAGCCCACCGTTTCCGTCCGCAATTCCAGAGAATCGGTCCAGGCGCTCATGGTGCTCCCGGGAGAAGATTCTGTCTGGCCATACACGCTGACAATGCCTCGCATGTTCATTTCGTCCGGCTGCGCGGCGCGCTTCATCAGTTCGGGGGGACATCCGGATCCCGCCATGATACCCGTTCTCATATGGGAAAAATCCGTTTTGCGATAATCTTCATGGTTGAACATCGCAATGAACATCGTAGGAACCCCGTGGAAGCAGGTGATTTTTTCCTGATTGATGCAGGCCAGGGAGTTCTTTGCCGAGAAATAGGGCAGGGGGCAGAGGGTGGTTCCGTGGGTCATGGAGGCCGTCATGGCCAGCACCATACCGAAGCAATGGAACATGGGCACCTGAATCATCATCCGGTCCGCCGTAGACAGCCCCATACGGTCGCCGATACACTTCCCGTCGTTCACGACGTTATAATGGGTCAGCATGACGCCCTTGGGGAAACCGGTGGTTCCGCTGGTGTATTGCATGTTGCAAACATCGTCCGGCCGGACTTTAGCCAGATACGTGCGGAGCGTTTCCTCGCTCACCGCGTCATACCGGTGCATGGCCTCTTCAAACGTCAGGCATCCGGGCTGTTTAAAGCCGACAGTGATCACATTTCGCAGGAAGGGAAGGCGTTTGCAGTGCAGCGGCTCACCGGCCCTGCTGTTTCGGATTTCCGGACAAAGCTCGTTGATAATCGCCTGATAATCACTGTCCAGCGCGCTTTCGATCATCACCAGGGTATGCGTGTCGCTCTGCCTCAGCAGGTATTCGGCTTCATGAATCTTATATGCTGTGTTCATGGTCACCAGCACAGCGCCGATCCGGACAGTCGCCCAGAAAGTCAGATACCACGCGGGAACGTTCGTGGCCCACACGGCCACCTTCGTTCCGGGTCGAACGCCCATAGCGATCAGGCTGCGGGAAAGCCGGTCCACATCGTCCCGGAATTCCGCGTAGGTGCGGGTATAATCCAGAGTGGTGTATTTGAAAGCATACTGGTCCGGAAATTCCTCAACCATCCTGTCCAGCACCTGGCCGAAGGTATGATCGATCAGTTCATCCTTTTTCCAGACATATCTTCCGGTGCCGTCATGATTGAAATACAGGTTTTTCTTTTTTCCCCGCGGATTCTCAAAAGAATTCATGTAGTTCAGGAAATGGCTGAAGATGATTTCACGGTCCTGCAGTTCCTCCATCCATTCGGGCTTCCATTCCAGAGAAATGAATCCGCTGTAGTCGATGGAATACAGGGCGTTCATCATGTCCTGAATCGGCAGGGTACCCTCGCCGATCAGGTTATAGCTCAAATCGTCATTGGAATCGCGCAGATGCACATGCCGCACATATCCGCCCAGATTCCAGATGGTAGAATCGGCGCTTTCTCCATAATCCCGATAGGGGTGATGGATGTCCCACAGGCAGGCCAGATCATCGCAGGCATATTCATCCAGGAAGGCGCGAAGCCGTTTCGTGTCTGCGTAAATCCCGACGGTCTTGAGCAGGATGCAGATTTTCTTTTCAGCAGCCCTGGGCAGAAGCTGGTTCAGGTTGACGCGCAGCTGATCCTCGTTGTCGGTCAGCACGCTGAAAGCGATATACGGAACGCGGAAAGCGGCGGCAGTGCCGATCAGCAGGTTGAGCGTATCCTCAGCTTCTTCGCCAAAGGGCAGTCCCGGATCGATCGATGTGTCCAGGCAGGGAATCACAAGATGGTTTGTCCGAAGGGTGCGGATCGTTTCGTTCTGCTGATACTGATGGAAGGCGCCTCCGGTGCCGATCCAGTCCTCGTGCCGGTGCAGATTGTAAACCTCGATGCCCTGAAAGGACAGATCCGCCGCGTCGGACAGATGCTGCTCCCACGAGATCGAATCCCATCCTCTGGTTGAAAAAGAAAGCTTCATGCTTCTTCCTCCTCAAAAACGATCTTGTTCAGCGCGTTCATATAGGCCATGATGCTCGCTCCGATGATATCCGTGCTCAGGCCCCGCCCGGAATACAGTTTTCCCTCGTTGCGCAGCCTGACAATCGTTTCACCCATGGCTTCCTGCCCTTCTGTGATCGCCTGAATCTGGAAATCGTCCAGCTCAAAATGTCTGCCGATGGCTTTCTCGATCGCCATGAAAGCGGCATCCACCGCACCGTTGCCCGCCGAAACCCCTTCCAGTTCCTCCTGATGAAACCGCATCCGCATCCGCGCCATCGCTCCCAGGGAATGGTCGGTATGGATGGCATACTGAATGTTGGCATACGCGGCGGGAACCTGCATGGCTTCCGCGGCGATGATCGCGTCCAGCTCCCGTGGGGAAACGACGGGTTTTTTAGCTGCCAGACCCAGAAAGCTGTTCCAGACCTTCTCCTGGTCTTCCGGATTCAGGTCATATCCCAGCTTCTGAACCGCCAGCATCACTGTCTGCCGCGAATCATCCGCATGCAGCATATCCGTATCGGCCTGGTCTTCGCCCTCCTGCAGTCTCGCTCCGGTTCGCTGCCGGGAGAAAAGCATATCCAGCTGATGAATCACGCGGTTAATCTGCTCCATGTGCACGTCCGTGTTTACGTGAAATTCGCTTCCCTTGGTTCTGATCACACGGCAGATATGCGGCAGGGAAACAAAATCGTTCCGGCTCGAAACGGTCTTGATCTCCCGCGCGCCGTGCCGGATGGCGGCAACGGCGCAGGCGTCGGCCAGAAACATGGTGTTGGAGGCGCTGAATCCCAGGGTGACGTCTTTCAGCTCCGGCACGTCCGCATACAGACGATCCACAAAGGCGCCGATTTCGTCCGGAAGCATGTTTCCGGCAGTGTCGGAAAGAGTCACTGTGGAGGCACCGCGCGCGATCGCTTCCCGAATCAGATCGCAAAGGAAGGCGTGATCGCTCCGTGTGGCGTCTTCCGCAATCAGCTCAACGTTGTCCGTCTGTTTCCGACATGAGGCAATTCCCTCGCTCATGGCTTTCAGCACGGCCTGGGGCTTTTTGTGAAACAGGTATTCCATCTGAACGCTGCTGACGGGGACCGTAACCTGCAGTCTGGCCGCCGGCGCGCTTTTCATGGTTTCCCAGATTTCTTCCGTGTTCAGCTCGGACAGATTCACCGGCACGGCAATCACGGCATTTTTCACGGCCGTGCAGATACTTTTGATCAGCAGGCTGTCGATCTTCTTCTGCCGGATGGGATTCAGCTGGATGACCGATACGTTCAGCCGGTCAAGAATCTTGCAGCATTCGATTTTCTCTCTGAAGCTGAGAAGCACTTCATCCTCCGTGCCCACAAGTGTGCAATCGGCAATCCTTACAGATTCGGCGGGATTCATGGTGTGTCTGCCTCCTTTGTAAAAAAAATCCCCGAGGCCCTCGGCCGTCAGGGAGGATCTTTCTCCGTGGAATCACCCTACGGCGCGAGTTTAGCATATTTTTCCCCCCTGTGTCAACCGAATCCCCCTTGTTTTTTTTCTGTTTTCCTGTATTTGAAGCCATTTTTAACCCGTTTGGTTTGACAAAAATCCAAAAATAGATAAGATATACATAGGATATCCGGAAGATGTGAACCTGCCGTTCACAAAAAGAAAGGGAGAGACTTGCCTTGACGGAAAGCCATGAATTTGAACTGACAGCAGATTCAATGGATGCCTTTATATCCCTTTTCGGCATAAACGATCAGAACATCGCCCTGATCGAGCAGGAATGTCAGGTCCGACTGTCCCTGCACGACCATCGGCTGATCATTTCCGGCGAGGCGGATCAGATCTCCTGTGCTTATGAGGCCATCCGGATGATGCTGCGGATGGTGGAGCGGCATGAAACGATCGACCGCATGAAAATCAGGTACATTCTCTCCATGATTCGGGAAAATCAGGACGAATCCCTCCTGAGCCAGCTGGATAAAGTCATCGCGGTCACGCATCGCGGCAAGCAGATCGTCTGCAAAACCCTGGGTCAGCAGGAGTATGTGGATACGATCCGCAAAAACACGCTCACCTTTGCTGTCGGCGTCGCGGGCGTCGGGAAAACGTATCTGGCCATGGCGATGGCCGTCATGGCTCTCAAAAACAAGGAAGTGGAACGGATCATTCTCACCCGTCCCGCCGTGGAAGCCGGTGAAAAGCTTGGCTTTCTTCCCGGAGATCTGGCCCAGAAGGTAGATCCGTATCTTCGCCCGCTCTACGATGCGATGATGGAATTCATGGGTCCGGATTCCTATGCGAAGCTGATAGAGCGGGGGGTCGTGGAGGTGGCGCCGCTGGCATACATGCGCGGACGCACGCTTTCAAACGCGTTCATCATCATGGACGAAGCCCAGAACACAACGTCCGAACAGATGAAAATGTTTCTTACGCGCATCGGCTTCCATTCCAGGGTGGTCGTGACAGGGGACATTACCCAGACCGATCTTCCCCCGGGTAAGAAATCCGGCCTCTCCGAGGCGATCCGGCTTCTTCGCGGAATCGAT
Source organism: uncultured Eubacteriales bacterium (assembly GCA_902795555.1). The sequence goes on from CADBLV010000329.1 coordinate 6,380, forward strand.
GATATCGGATTCAGCTTTCTCACCAGGCGCGATGTCGTGCGGCACGAGCTGGTTCAGCGCATCGTGGAGGCCTATGAAAAAGCGGATCATAAGGTCCTGAAGGATGAAAACAATGTGGGAAACGGAATCGCCGAAAAGGAATAAAACGCGATGAAGGAA
>CADBLV010000330.1 GCA_902795555.1 uncultured Eubacteriales bacterium
CGGATCAGTGTTGACTTGGGGGGATAATTGCATGAAACCGGATGGATGGTTTCCGCTGCATTCAATCTGGGGAAAGATTGTTTTGATAGAACGGGGGAAACGGAAGATTCATCCGAATGCGGAAATGGGTCTACGATGGGCTCGGTTTTGGCACAGGATCAGACCTGGGTATATTGTATGTTATAGAATCAAGGTTGGGATTAACCGCAGGATTAAAAAACTGAAAGCGTGAGGTTCTTGTGAAGATTAATCTGGAAGACTGGCAAAAAGTCAGAAAACTGTTTCGAAGTCCTGCAATGGCGCAGGTGTATCGCTGGTCAAAGTGCGTTCATAGTAGGATTCTTTGGATCTGTGTAATAAATGTAATACTGGTTTTTTGTTCACTGGGTGTTACACTGGTGACTAAAGAACTGGTGGACGCGGCAGTCTCTTCTCATCAGGATCAGTTGTGGCAGAATGGGTTTATGTTGCTGGGACTGGTGCTGGTTCAGCTCATACTCGGTTTTATTCTGTCTTGGGTAAGAATCAAAGCTTCTTCCAAATTACAGCGCCATTTGCAGGGAACTTTGATCAAAGATATCATGACAAAGGAATATGCCAATCTGAAGAGATATCACAGCGGTGAACTGGTGAACAGAGTTTTTTCTGATGCTGGTGTAATCCGAGGCGGCGTGTTGGGAATTCTGCCCGGAATTATCAGCACACTTGTCAGTTTTATCGGTGCTGCTGCTATTCTTATCGCATTGGATTGGCGTTTTGTATTGCTGCTCGCAGGTGCGGGGATCATCGGAACCATCATTGTGCTGTTTTTTCGAAGACCAATGAAGGAACGGCATATGCGAATGCAAAAGGCAGAGGATAAACTGCATGCATCAATACAGGAAACATTTGAAAACATTCGTTTAATCAAGGCAAGTCTCTCCGAGAAAAGAGTCTTTCGTCAGATTGACAATCGGCAGGAAACTATGGAAAAAGAACAAGTGCGGCAGGGAAAATTCCATGCCGTGATGAATAATAGTATGGGGTTGATGTTTACTTTTTCCTGGCTGTTCTGCATGCTATGGGGCTGTGCAGCAATTTTTCGGGGAGAAATGACATACGGTTCCCTGGCAGCGATGATTCAATTGATCGGTCGTGTACAGGGACCGATTGCCAATATCGTGAGCATCGCCGGAGAAATTTATCGGGTTGTAGCCTCTGCGGAGCGTCTGATGGAATTGACGGATCTTCCATCTGAAACCATGGGGGAATTGTTAACAGACTTTGATGAAATCGACATTGATCATGCTACATTCCGTTATGATGACGGGACGGAAGATGTACTGCAGGACATCAGTTGCACGATTCACAAGGGGGAATTTGTTGCATTGACCGGCACATCCGGTGGAGGAAAAAGTTCTCTGTTCCAGCTTCTTCTGGGCATTTACTCGCCAAATTCTGGGAAAGTGACATTCCGAAAAGGTGGGGACGAAACAGTAGCCTGCAGAGAATCCAGAGCCCTGTTTGCGTATGTGCCGCAAGGGAATACACTGTTTTCCGGAACCCTGCGGGAGAACCTGACGATGTTTACCGATGAAGCTACCGAAGAACAGATTGACGAAGCACTTCGAGCTGCATGCATTGATGACTTAGCTGCAGAGATCGGCTTGGATGCCGAACTGGGAGAGCGAGGTGTTGGCATTTCGGAAGGGCAGGCGCAGCGTGTGGCAGTAGCCAGAGCCCTGCTGACAGGCGCACCGATTTTGTTGCTGGACGAATCCACCAGTGCACTGGATGAAGAAACCGAAGCCAGAATGCTGAAGAATATATCAGCAATGCGGGATAAGACCTGCCTGATAGTCACGCACCGAAGGGCAGCTCTTTCGATCTGCGATTACAGACTTCATCTTACGGAAGGCCGGATGAAACAAAAAGCAGCGTTGCCAGAACAGGAGGAATCATGTACTACTACAAAATCGCCGATTTGATTATAGAATCTGATCGAGAACTGCATTCGTACAAGGAATTTCTTTGCGAACCCTCATGGGCAGATATCACGCTGACGATTACGGACGAGATGCCGCCGGCAGGTCCTGAAGTGGAATCCAGGACAGTAGCTCATCGTCGCTTGGTAAATGGCTGGTTTTTCCATGACAGGTCAACGGAACAGCGAGGTTTATATGTCAGCGGAGACTATTCACAACTCAAAGTGCTGGGAACGGATGATCCACTGGTTATGGGGATCATAAGTGAATCAGAATGGTTTGTCAGGCTTGCAATTGAATGTATGCTGGTTCGCCGTGGATATCTTTCCTTGCATGCTGCAGCGGTTGAGGTGCAGGGAGAGGCTTATGCCTTTTCCGGACCGTCAGGAGTTGGCAAATCAACCAGAGCCTGTGCGTGGAAAGCGGCATTTGGCGCAAAATTGATCAGTGGGGATCGCCCGTTGATCAATACCCGCACACTTGAGCTGTATGGTGTTCCGTGGGATGGCAAGGAACAGTGCTTCAGAAATGTCTGTTATCCGCTAAAAGCAATCTGTGAGGTACGTCGAAGCAATTCCAACTATATCCGGAAATTAAGTTTCAACCAGCGTCGGAAATTACTTCTGCAGCAGAGTTTTATACCAATGTGGGATACCGAAACATCGATTATACAAATGGCCAATATTGCACGGTTGGCAGCCAGAACAGAGATGGTTCGCGCTTTTTGCGGACCTTTACAGGAGGATGCTAGAGTACTGTATCGTACTCTTGATAATCATCAATATTTGAAGGAGGAAAAAGATATGAAGGCGAAACAGGGTTTTGTTCTCAGAAATGTGGTGGATGAGTTTATTCTGATGCCGACGGGTGACAACATCGGAAAGTTCAACGGGACAGTACTGTTAAATGATGTCTCGGCTTTTGTGTGGGAAAAACTGCAGGATCCCCTTTCCAAAGAAGATCTGCTGAAAGCTGTCCTGGATGAATTTGAAGTAGAAAAGCCTGTTGCTTCCACTGATCTGGATGCATTACTCGCAACTCTGAGAGAATATGGTGTAATAGAGGACGATTGACAGGAACAGGAAAGTGAAAGGAAAGCGGGCGGTTTGTTTCCGTGAGGACGATTGTTATCGGAGATGTTCACGGCTGTAACGGTTCTTTGTGTTCCCTTCTGGAAAAGATCAAACCTGTGATTGGAAAAGACCGGCTTGTTTTTCTCGGAGATTTGTTTGACCGGGGACCGGATTCTTATGGAGTATTTCTGACTGTTCGTAATCTGCAGAAACAATTCAAAGAGGACTTTATACTTCTGCGAGGCAATCACGAGGACTATTTACTCCAGTCACGTATGACCTGGCAGCAACGTATGATTTGGGAAAAGGTTGGAAGAAAGACGACTGTCAATTCTTTTCGACAGGCCGGACGAGCCATGGAAGATGCCATTCCATGGCTCTTAGAGCATGTACGCCTTTTTTGGAGAACGGAGCAATTTCAGTGTGTACATGCAGGGATTAAAATCGATCCTCTGGAAGCAAATGACATGTATACACTGGTGCATGACCATCACATTGTGTCGGTAAACCGATATGAAGGGCGATTGACTGTAACCGGGCATATTGCGTTAGAAAGAGCTTCATGGTTTGCTGGAGACGAAGAAACAACGGAGAAAATTGATGACGGGCAAGTCCGAGCCCTGCCGGAAAGAGGTGTGCTTTGCA
>CADBLV010000331.1 GCA_902795555.1 uncultured Eubacteriales bacterium
TCCCTATCAATGGGATCTGAACTACGCGAACCCCACCGTATTCAACGACATGACGGACAATATGCTGAATCTGTGCAACCATGGGGTTGACATTATCCGGCTGGACGCTGTGCCGTATATCTGGAAAGAGCTGTGGACGACCTGCCGCAACCTGCCGCAGGTGCATACGCTGGTTCGGATCATGCGGATGGTGTGCGAGATTGTGTGCCCGGGGACGCTGCTTCTGGGCGAGGTGGTGATGGAGCCGAGCAAGGTGGCCCCGTACTTCGGGACCGTGGAAAAGCCGGAATGCCATCTTCTGTATAATGTGACCACCATGGCCACCCTGTGGCACACGGTCGCGACGAAGGACGTCCGGCTGCTGGCGCATCAGATGCGCCAGGTGTTCAGCCTGCCGCATGCTTATACGTTCCTGAACTATCTGCGTTGCCATGACGACATCGGCTGGGGGCTGGACTACGGCTTCCTGCGGCAGTTCGGGCAGGAAGAGGTTCCGCACAAGAAATATCTGAATGATTATCTGACCGGGAAATGGGAAGGAAGTCCGGCCCGGGGAGAGCTTTATAACGACGATCCGCGGCTGGGAGACGCCAGGCTCTGTGGGACGACCGCCTCGCTATGCGGGATCCAGACCGCGGAGGCCTCCGGGGATCAGCAGGCGCTGGAACGGGCCATCGGGCTGGATCTCATGCTGCACGCATTCATGTTCACGCTCAGCGGCGTGCCGGTTCTTTACAGCGGGGATGAGATTGGCCAGGAAAACGATGCGTCCTACCATGAGGACCCGATTAAGCGGGAAGACAGCCGTTATCTGCACAGGGGAAACATGGACTGGGAGAAAGCGAAAAAACGGACCCAAACGACGACCACGGAAGGCCGGATTTTTGCCGCGATCCGCCAGATGGAGAAGATCCGCGGAAAGTATACGGTGTTCGATTCGGGCGCGGACACCTGGCTGCTGGATACGGACAACGAGCACGTGCTGGGCATCGGCCGATATTTCCGGGGAGAACAGATGCTGGCCCTGTTCAATTTTTCCGACCGGCCGCAGACTATCCGGCTGGGGGACGAGAAGATCTATACCGACCTGATCAGCGGAAAGGAAAGCGACGCCGTTTTGCTCCGGCTTGAAGGGGGAAGCTTCCGCTGGCTGCTGCACATCTTTTGAAATGAAAAAACGAAAAAACGGTTGACAGAAGAGGGATAATCCGGCTATAATATGACCAGATCACCTGGGGTTCCCGACAGCTTTTCGGATTTCCCCACATTTCACAAAATGGAGCCCGGGTCCATGTGGTGATATGTCAGGCCCCCGCTTTCGCGCCAGGGGAAGGCAGAGTCATCCGGCAGGGCACCAGCCTGCTTTTACATAGCGGGTGAAAAAACGAGGGCATCGGTTCCCTGGGGTTTCAAGGAAACGTTCTTCCGAGAGGGAGGGCGTTTTTCTTTGGCCGGGCAGCGACCCTGTGTTAAGAAATTGTTTCATTTACATTTCAAAAAAATGATGGTATAATGACGTGACGGAAGGAGGGGAGCCTATGCCGGATTTGTCGAAAGTGACCGCGATTCTGCCGGATCTGGCGGATTATCTGATATACGGCGCGATTGCCGTGGTGACGCTGATCGGCGTGCTGAAATGCCTGTTTCCGCTGTGGGGAACCACGGCGAGCCTGAGAAAGGCGATCAAGCGGCTTCAGGATGAGGCCGGGAAGAAGACGGACAAACCTGTCTGGCAGGAAGCCCGGTTTGTGGGGCGGCGGCTGCGGAACAGCTGGCTGCGGTTTTTGCAGAACGCGGAGCAGTTGGACCGGCGGGGCCTGCCCACCAACGTCGAGGATTATATCAATGACGACACGGTGACCCACGGGCCGGGAAACGCGGGCCTGGCGGAGCTGATTCCGAACCTGCTGACGTCCCTGGGTATCCTGGGCACGTTTATGGGCCTGAGCCGGGGGCTGTCCTCGCTGAATTTCGCGGATTCGGCCCAGCTGGTTGAAGGAATTCCGAATCTGCTCAGTGGGATGCGCTTTGCGTTCGGCACCTCGGTCGCGGGCATCAGCTGCTCGCTGGTGTTTAATATGCTGAACCGGATTTCCCAGGGATCCAGCTATCGGGCGATCGACGATTTCGTGACCAGTTTCACCCAGCTGGCCATGTCCCGCCCGCTGGACAACGATGTTCAGATGATCATTCAGAATCAGGATCGGAACTTCATGCTGCAGGGCATCAATGAGACCCTGGCGGACCGGCTGGCGGAGAATGTGGGCCGGGCGGTGAATCAGGCGCTGACCCCTGTTGCCGACAGCATGGATCGGTTTATCATGGGCGCCACGCGGAACCAGATTGAAGGCGTGAATCAGATCGTCAGCCGGTTTCTGGACGAGATGGACCGCCGGATGGGCAATCAGTTTATCAATCTGTCCGGGGGCATGAGCGCGCTGGCGGAGGCCGA
>CADBLV010000332.1 GCA_902795555.1 uncultured Eubacteriales bacterium
CCGCAGGGTGGCCGCGGCGATGCTAAGGTTATGGCCCAGGATCGCCCGGGGCTTTCCGTCCTTTCCGTACTTACCGATCCGCGGCCCCAGCATCTTGGCGCCGATCATGGCGCAGACGCCGCCGACCATGTGCACAGCCGTGGAGCCGGCGAAATCGTGAAAGCCCATTTCCGCCAGCCAGCCGCCGCCCCAGATCCAGAGACCGCTTACCGGATAGATGAACAGGGAAATCGCCGCGGAATAGATGCAGTAGGCGGAGAATTTCGTCCTCTCTGCCATGGCCCCGGAAACGATCGTGGCTGAGGTAGCGCAGAAGACAGTCTGAAAGATGGCATAGGCCCACAGGGGAACACCGGCGGGCAGCACAGCACCGTATTCCTTCATGATGAAGGGATCAATCCATCCGAACACTGCGGTTCCCGTCCCGAACATGATGCCGAATCCAAACAGCCAGTAAAGCGGCGTCCCGATACAGAAGTCCATCAGGTTCTTCATCAGGATATTCCCGGTGTTCTTGGCCCGGGTAAAGCCGGCTTCACACATGGCAAACCCTGCCTGCATGAAGAAGACCAGTGCCGCCCCCAGCAGCACCCAGATTGTGTTCGCGGGAGAATACGTCATTCAGAATCATCTCCGTTTCCGTCAGAATATATCAAAAGAGGCGCCGGGAGTTTTGCACTCCCTTGCGCCTCTCTGATGATCGGGATTGTATCCTGTATTCAAATCCCTGTCAAGGGCAAAAACAATTGAAAAACAAGCGGCTCCTTCACCGTCTCAGATACGCGTCCGCTTCCTTCGCGGCTGCGCGGCCGTCCGCCAGCGCCCGCACGACCAGGCTCTGGCCCGTGCGCATGTCGCCGGCGCTGAAAAGCTTCCCGCCCAGATGATGTCCCTGATCATCCGGCATCAGCCTTCCCCGGCCGTCCGCGGAAAGGTTGAAAGCCATCCGGGTTTTCTCGTCGCATCCGACAAATCCCGCGGCAATCAGCATCAGATCACAGGCCATTCGCTGCTCCGAACCCGGAATCGGTTCCGTTTTCCCGTCCGCGCCCCTTCGCAGTTTCACGGTTTCCGCCGCCGTAATCCGGTGCTGTTCATCGGTCAGAATGCGTCTGACCGTGGTTTCATACACCCGCGGATCCCCGCCCTGCATCGTCCGCGCCTCAATCTGGCCGTAATCCGTCCGGAGCGTCCGCGGCCATTCCGGCCATGGATTAGCCGGGGTTCTGCCTGTCGGCGGAGCCGGCATCATCTCCACCTGGATCACGGAGGCACAGCCCTGCCGCAGGACGGTTCCGACGCAGTCGTTTCCGGTGTCCCCGCCGCCGATCACCATCACGTGCAATCCTTTCGCCAGATCGTGTTCCTCCCCGGCCAGGAGTTTCCCGGTTGTCTCCGACAGGAAATCGACAGCGAAGCGAACCCCTTCCGCGTCCGTGTCTTCGATGTTCAGAGATCTGGGTTTCCGGCTTCCGCCGCACAGGAGAACGGCATCAAAGCCTTCCGCGGTCTCCGGATTCGCTTCCGTGTTCAGGCGGAAGGAAATCCCCTCCTCTTCCATCAGATGAATCCGGCGTTCCAGAATGTGCTTGGGCAGTTTCATATTCGGAATACCGTACATCAGGAGGCCCCCGGGCCGGTCCGCCCGCTCAAACACGGTCACCCGGTGTCCGGCCTGATTCAGCCGGTCCGCGGCGGCCAGGCCGGAAGGTCCGCTGCCGATCACGGCCACCGTCTTTCCGGTCCGCTGAGCGGGAACCCGCGCGCGAACCCATCCCTCCTGAAATCCCTTTTCGATCAGATACAGCTCATTGTCCCGGTTCGTCACTGCGTCGTCAGCCAGGTTGCAGGCTTTTTCGCACAGGGCCGGGCAGACCCTCCCCGTGAATTCCGGAAACGGCGCCGTCTCCAGCAGCCGTTCCAGGGCTTCCCGCTCCTGTCCGCGATACAGCAGGTCGTTCCATTCCGGAATCAGGTTATGCAGAGGGCATCCGAAGGCAGACTGACAGAAAGGAACCCCGCAGTTCATGCATCGGGAAGCCTGGCAGGCGCGTTCCTCTGCTCCCTGCGGAACATGCAGATCCTCATAGTCCTGCAGCCGTTCCCGGACATCCCGGAAAGGATTTTCCTTCCGGCCGTATTCCAGAAAGCCGGTCACCTTGCCCATCTCTCACGCCTCCCTTCCCAGATACGCCAGATACTCGTCGGAGATCACCGCTTTGAATCTCGGCAGCCAGGCTTCAAAGGATTGCAGAATCTCCCGGGCTTTCCCGGATCCTGTGGCCTTTTCGTGAAGAATCAGCAGGCGTTCCAGCTCGCCGGCCTCTTCCGGATGCACGGGAAGCATCCGCACATGGCCCATATTGATATGATCCTTCAGCGTCTGGTTTTCGTCCAGCACCCAGGCAATCCCGCCGCTCATTCCGGCGGCAAAATTATCGCCCACCGGTCCCAGCACAGCAACCCGGCCGCCCGTCATATATTCGCATCCGTGGTCGCCCACGCCCTCCGCCACGGCCCACGCGCCGGAGTTCCGAACGGCAAACCGTTCTCCCGCCATCCCCGCCACAAAGGCATATCCGCCGGTCGCGCCGTAAAGCGCCACGTTTCCGATCAGGGTATCCTCCTGCCGCCAGATGGAATCCACGGGCGGGCAAACGGCCAGCGTTCCGCCGGACAGCCCCTTTCCCAGATAATCATTGGCCACTCCGTATAGCGTAATCGACTGTCCCGTGGGCAGGAATGCGCCGAAGGACTGACCGCCGCATCCCAGCGCCTGGATATGCTTTTCTCCCTTCAGCATGGTGCCGAAGGCCCGATCCATCGTCATCAGATGCACATGCTGCTGAAACAGTCGCGCGTCCGTTCGCTCGTTCAGATGGAAATCATGCTTCGAGGCCGGCTGGAAATGGGTGTTCCGCGCAAACCCGATCAGGTCGGAAAGGTCCATCGCCGCCCCGGCTTTCATCTTCAGCAGATCGCTGCGGCCGACCAGCTCGGAAACGGTTCGCGCGCCGAGCTTCGCCATGATTTCCCGCAGCTGTTCCGCGATAAACAGCATAAACCGTTCCACATATTCCGGCTTCCCCGCAAATCGCTTCCGCAGCTCCGGATTCTGGGTCGCGATGCCGAAGGGACAGGTTCCCAGGTGACACACGCGCATCATCCGGCATCCCATGGTCACCAGCGGCGCCGTGGCAAAGCCGAATTCCTCCGCGCCCAGCAGCAGCGCAACGGCCACATCATGGCCGGTCATCAGTTTTCCGTCCGTCTCCAGCGTCACCTTCTGGCGAAGCCGGTTTCGACACAGGACCTGATGCGCTTCCGCCAGGCCGATCTCCCAGGGCAGTCCCGCGTGATGCACGCTGCTCAGCGGCACAGCGCCGGTTCCGCCTTCGCCCCCGGAAATCAGAATTCCGCCGGCGCCGGCTTTCGCAACGCCGCTGGCAATCGTTCCGATGCCCGTGGAGGACACCAGCTTCACCGTGATTTTCGCGTTTTCGTTCGCGCATTGCAGATCGTAAATCAGCTCCGCCAGATCCTCGATGGAATAGATGTCATGATGCGGCGGCGGAGAAATCAGGGAAATGCCGGGGGTGGAGCAGCGGGTTTTCGCCACGCTCTCCGTCACTTTGGCCCCGGGCAGATGTCCGCCCTCGCCGGGCTTGGCGCCCTGCGCCATCTTGATCTGAATCTCCTTCGCGCTCAGCAGATATTCTCTTGTCACGCCGAATCGGCCGGATGCCACCTGTTTGATCGCGGAATTCAAATCGGTTCCGAAGCGTTCCGGCAGTTCTCCGCCTTCCCCGCTGTTGGATTTTCCGCCCAGGCGGTTCATGGCCCTGGCCATGCATTCGTGCGCCTCCTGGGAAATCGAGCCGTAGCTCATGGCGCCGGTGCGAAAGCGCCTGACGATGTCCCGGACGCTTTCCACTTCCTCCAGGGGCACGGCGCGGCAGGCCTCGAATCGGAAATCCAGCATCGAGCGGATCGTCCGGGGGCCTTCCTTTTCAACATGTTCCGCATATCGGTTAAACAGCTCCCTGCTGTCTGTCCATACGGCCTGCTGCAGCAGATGAATCGTTTCGGGGGAATAAAGGTGTTCTTCCGCCTGCGGACCGGTTCGCAGCCTGTGCACGCCGATGGCCGCGAGCCCTCTCCCGTCTCCCCTTCCGAAGGCTTCTTCGTGATGAAAACGGCTGTCGGCCTCGACGCGGGTCAGATCCGTTCCCCCCAGCGAGCAGGGCGTATTGGTGAAATACTTTTCCACAAAAGGCCTGTCCAGGCCCACCGTTTCAAACAGCTGCGCGCTCTGATAAGCCTGCAGCGTGGAAACGCCCATCTTGGAAGCGATCTTCAGCACCCCGGCTGTCAGAGCCCTGTCATAGTTGGCAAGCGCTTCCTCCGGATCCTTTTTCACCTCGCCGTTTTCGCACATCTTCCGAACCCAGGCATGCGCCAGGTATGGGTTCACGGCCCGGGCGCCGAATGCCACCAGCAGCGCCAGCTGATGCACGTCCCGCGGTTCTCCGCTTTCCAGCACCACAGACACCGCCGTCCGCTTCTTGATGCGAATCAGATACTGCTCCAGGGCGGAAACCGCCAGCAGCGACGGAATCGCCAGGGTGTTCTCGCCCATTCCCCTGTCGGAAAGAATCAGCACATTGATCCGGTCCCGGCAGGCCTGATCGCAGGCCGCAAACAGATCCTCCAGCGCCTCCCGCAGGCTTCCGGTTTTCGGATAGAGCAGGGAAACCGTGCGAACGGCAAAGGCGGGATGCCGCAGTTCCCGAATCCGGCGGAATTCATCGTCCGTCAGCACCGGTGATGGAAGCTCCAGCACAGTGCAGTTTTCCGGATCCCGGGACAGCAGGTTCCCGTCGTCCCCGATGTAAACGGAGCAGTCGGTTTTGATTTCCTCCCGCAGGGCGTCAATGGGGGGATTCGTCACCTGCGCAAAGCGCTGCTTAAAGTAATCAAACAGCGAAGGATGCGTCTTGGACAGCGCCGCCAGGGGTTCGTCCGCGCCCATGGACACAATGGGTTCCGTTCCGTTTTCCGCCATCGGCCGCAGAATATCCTGCACATCCTCCCAGGAGTAATGGAAGGCCTTCGCCAGCCGGGTCAGATCCCCCTCGCCGATCCGTTCCTCTGCTCCGGCGACCCCGGGCAGCTCCTCCAGCCGGATCAGGCTTTTCATCCATTCGGGATAGGGGCATTCCCGGGCATAGCGGATTTTAATCTCATGGCTTTCGGTCAGTTTCCCTTTTTCCAGGTCCGCCTCCAGCACATCTCCGGCCTTCAGTTTCCATCTGCGGATGATATGCGCGTTTTCTTCAAACAGCACGCCGGCTTCGGAGGAAAGAATCAGCCTGTGATCGTCCGTCAGCGCGCAGCGCAGCGGGCGCAGCCCGTTCCGGTCCAGCGAAGCGCAAACCTTCTCCCCGTCGGAATACAGCACAGCCGCCGGTCCGTCCCAGGGTTCCATCATCGTGGCATAATATCGGTAGAGATCCCGCCATTCCGTTTCCCGCTCCATGCCCTGCCAGGGTTCAGGCAGCAGGATCATCCCGGCCAGCGCCATGGGAATCCCGTTCATGGTCAGAAACTCCAGCGTATTGTCCAGCATCTGGCTGTCGCTGCCGCCTTCCGCCACCACAGGCAGCACCCGCTGCATCTCCGCCCCCATCACAGGCGAGCGCATCGTTTCCTCCCGGGCCTTCATCCGGTCGTGATTTCCGCGAATGGTGTTAATCTCTCCGTTGTGCAGCAGCATCCGGTGCGGATGGGCCTTGCTCCAGGATGGGAAGGTATTCGTGGAGAAGCGCGAGTGAACCATGGCCATCCGGCTGGCATATCGCGCGTCCTGCAGATCGTCATAAAAGGACCGCAGCTGGTTCACCAGCATCATGCCCTTATACACGATTGTCCGGGAGGAAAGCGAGCAGATATAGGTGTCCGTGTCCTGCTTTTCGAACACCCGCCGCAGCACATACAGCCGCCTGTCGAAGTCAGTCCCGCTCTTCACCTCCGCGGGCCGCCGCAGGAAGCACTGGCGAATCCGCGGCATGGTGCTTCTGGCGCCGGCGCCAAGCTGGGCCGGATGGCAGGGAACCTGCCGCCACCCCAGCACAGGGATCTGTTCCGCCGCGGCCAGCTGTTCAAAGATACCGCAGGCGTTTTCCGCGCCGACCTCGTCTTCCGGTAGAAAGAACATCCCGACGCCGTAATCGCCCGGCCGTCCCAGAGGGATTCCTTCCTCCTGAGCCCAGGCGGAAAAAAGGCTGTGAGGCAGCTCCGTCAGAATGCCGACTCCGTCGCCGGTGGTTCCCAGGGCATCGCTGCCGGCCCGATGGGCCAGGCGTTCCACGATGGAAAGCGCCTGATCCACGGTCCGGTGCGTAGCCCGTCCGTTCAGATCCGCAATCGCGCCCACGCCGCAGCTTTCATGTTCAAGCTCCTCGTGGTAAAGGGGATACTGTCGGTCCTGTGTTCTTCTTTCCCCCGTTTCCATCCTGGTCCTCCTTCAGTTCCGTCCGTTCCCGGCCGCAATCAAAAAAGGCAAGCCGAGCCCTCGTTCGTGGCTCCCTTGCCTTGTATGTCGGGATCATAACACCCGCCTTTTTCGCTGTCAAGCATCCGGATTGTTTTCCCTTTGTTTTCACTGTCCGATCCTCCCTTCTTCTGCTTGACAACTCCGCCCCGGAATGATACCATACCTGCCAACAAGGCAAGGGAGTCCTGTGGGATGGGTCAACCTGCCTTTTTTGTTTTCTGCCCCATTTTAGTTCAGGAGGCGATCCGTATGTGTTCCATTTTCGGTCTGACCAGCGCCAGGGTTCCCAGAGAGCTGATTGAAACCTGCTTTAACCGCACGATCTCCCGCGGCCCGGACATGAGCCGGCTGGAAACGATTCCCGGAGGAGTCCTCGGTTTCCACCGTCTTGCGATCATGGGGCTGAATGAGCGCGGTATGCAGCCCTTTCATCTAGGAAAGGACGCGGTCGTCTGCAATGGGGAGCTCTACGGGTTCCGTCCCCTGCGGGAACGGCTGATGGAAACCTATGATATTCAGGGAGAATCGGATTGTGAGATTCTTCTCCCGCTCTATCATGAATACGGTGTCGAGATGTTCAAAACCCTGGATGCGGAGTTTGCCCTGATTCTGTATGACGGGGAGCAGAACAAGGTCATCGCCGCCCGGGATCCCATCGGCATCCGCCCCCTCTATTACGGACGTCTGGAGGACGGGGAATGGGCCTTCGCCAGCGAGCCGAAAAACCTCATGGGCCTCTGTGAAACGATCCTCCCCTTTCCCCCGGGGCATTACTGGATGGACGGCGAATTTATTCAATATGCCGATCCGGCTTATGTCGGATATTTCACCATGAAAACCGAGGAGGAGGTCTGCCCGAAGCTGCGCCGCCTGCTGATCGACGGTGTGGAAAAGCGGCTGGACGCGGACGCGCCCGTCGGTTTCCTGCTCTCCGGCGGCCTGGATTCCTCCCTGGTCTGTGCCATCGCCCGG
>CADBLV010000333.1 GCA_902795555.1 uncultured Eubacteriales bacterium
AAATCCTCTATACCATTTACGGCGTGCTCACCGTCGCGGAGTTTGTCACGCTGTTGCTCCTGGGCCTGAATCCGTATGATGCGGCGGTTCACGCCATGGCGACAGCCGGCACGGGCGGATTCAGCAATTACGGGTCCAGCATTGCCGCCTTCGGGAGCGTCCCGGTGGAAATGGCTGTTTCCTTTTTCATGTTCCTCTTCGGAATCAACTTCGCCCTGTATTATAAAGCGATGCTGGGGGATCAGCTGAAAGCCTTCTTCAGGGATGAGGAATTCCGATGGTATCTGGCCATCGTGCTCTGCGCCATTGGGCTGATTTCCTTCTTCAATCTCGATTTCTACGACGGGGACTACCCCACCAGCCTTCGATACAGCATCTTTACGGTTTGTTCCACGGTGTCGACAACCGGATTCGTCACCTTTGATTACAGCCTCTGGCCCGCAGCCAGCCATGTGATCATCCTGCTGATCATGTTCATCGGCAGCTGCGCGGGATCCACCGCCGGCGGCATCAAGGTGATCCGGATCAATATGATCTGCAAGCTGAGCCGCCGGAACATCCGGGCCACCGGCCAGCCCAAGAAGATGGAAGTCATCCGGATTGACGGCAAAGCCGTGGATGAAGGGACCCTGGCCCAGGTGGCCCAGTTTGCCCTGATGTACATCGCCCTGTGGCTGCTGGGTTCCTTCCTGCTGAGCCTGGACGGGCCCTTCGATCTGCTGACGCACCTGACGGCCAGCCTCACCTGCGTCAGCAATGTAGGTCCGGGCCTCGGCGCCGTAGGACCGGTACACAACTTTGCGCTTTACGGGCCCTTTGCCAAAGTCGTTGCCAGCCTGCTGATGCTCTTCGGCCGGCTGGAGCTGCTGCCGATGTTTATCCTGTTTACACGATCAGCCTGGCATAAGTACTGAGCATGAAAGATGAAAAAAGTATGACGAATCAGACCAAGTCAATCGCCAAGGGGATTTCGGTTCTGGGCATCACGGGGATCATCTGTAAGTTTGTCGGAGTTCTGTACTCCATCCCCCTGGCCCGCATTCTGAAGCCGGAAGGTCTGGGGCTGTTTCAGACCGTGTTCCCGACTTACAACCTGTTTCTGACCATTTCCAGCGCCGGGTTGCCCGTGGCGGTTTCCCGAATGGTGGCGCATCATCTGGCTACAGGCGATGTGCACGGCGCAAAAAAGACCTTCTCCGTGGCCCTGCGACTGCTTTCGGCCATCGGTCTGTTCTTCACGCTGGTCATGCTGGTGTCCAATCATCTGCTCACTTCCCTGGTGGGCGTGGAAGAAGCCTCCAAAGGCTTCTATATGATCTCCCCCTGCGTGCTGATCGTCTGCGTGCTTTCCGCCTTCCGCGGCTACATTCAGGGGCATCAGAACATGGTGCCCACGGCCATTTCCCAGATGATCGAACAGATCGGCAAGGTGGCGGTTTCCCTGCCGCTTGCCGCCCTGGGCATGAAAAAAAGCATGGCGGACGGCGCGGCGGGAGCCCTGCTGGGCATCACGATTGTTGAAGCGCTGGCGCTGGTTTACATGATCGTCCTTTACCTTCGGCATCAGCGGAAATCGCCGATCCCCGACAATCCCGGCCCCTCCGAGGGAAGGCGGAATCTCGCGCGCCAGCTGATCCTGATCTCCATTCCGGTAACGGTCAGCGCCTGTATTATTCCCCTGAGCCAGTTCATCGATTCCGCCCTGATGGTCAACCGGATGATGAATGCCGGCCTGACCAGAATGGCTGCCACCTCCCTGTATGGCATTTTTTCCGGCATGGTCATCCGCCTGATCAATATCCCCACGGCGCTGGCCCTGGCCATTTCCATGAGCCTGGTGCCTGCCGTATCCTCCGCCCGGGCCGTCAATGACAAAAACGCGATTCAGCGGGAAACGAACACCGGCTTCCGATATGCTTCGCTGATCGGCTTCCCCTGTGCCATCGGGATTAGCGTGATGGCCAAACCGATTCTCGCCCTGTTCTACACGGGAACGCTGACCCCCGAACGGATGCAGACCGCCGCGGAGCTGCTGCAGATTTCCGCCCTGACGGTGTTTCTGTTCACGATGGTGCAGGCTTCCAGCAGCATCCTCCAGGGGCTCCACAAGCAGAAAATCCCCATGTACACCATGATCGCCGGAGTGGGATGCAAGATCATTCTGAACTACATCCTGATCGGGACCCCGGGGATTGATATTCACGGCGGCCCCGTCGCTTCCATTGTCTGCTATTCGACGGCTATGATTCCCAATCTCTATTTCTGCTGTAAATACGCGGAGATGAAATTCCGCTGGATGGACTGGATTGTCCGGCCCGGCCTGGCGGCCCTGTGCATGGGCGCGGCGGTGCTGGGGCTGAAATCGGTGCTGCCGGAAGGCTTTCTGACCACCTTCCTGCTCATCCTGACAGGTATCGCCGTCTTCGTCCTGGTGGCCTGGCTGGATAAAGCCCTGGACAAATCTGTGATTCAAAGCCTGCTTCGGCGTTTCAGGCGGAGGAAAAAATGAGCAGAATCACCATCGTATCCCTGGGCTCAGGCGGCCCGGAATTCCTGAATGCCCTCACGATCCGGGCCCTGAAAGAAGCCAGTCCCCTGATGCTTCGAACCGGGCGTCATCCTCTCTGCGACTGGCTGCGTGCGGAAGGCCTCTCCTGGCAGTCTTTTGACGACCTGTATGATCAGTCCTCAGACTTCGACCTGTTGTATGACAGCATCGCCCGGAGGCTGTGGGAGGCCGCGGACGCGCCGAACCTGGTCTACGCCGTGCCCGATCCCCTGTCGGATCGGAGCGTTGCCGCCCTGTATCGGCTTCGTCCCGTCGCGTCGGACGAAATCGCCCTCATTCCCGGAACGGGGACGCTGGATCTGGCCCTGGGGGCCTGCCGCGGGATGATGCAGGACTTTGACTTTCGCGCCGCTTCCGCCGCGTCGCTCCTTTCCGTCGACATCGATCCTTCCCTTCCCCTGCTCATCACGGAACTCGACGGAGAAATCCTGGCCGGGGAGGTCAAGGGATTTCTGAACGCCTTTTACGGGGATGAGGAGGAGATCCTTTTCTTTCCTTCCCTGCACGCCGCCCCGATCGTTCTGCCCCTGTGGCAGTTGGATCGCCAGCGCGCCTATGATCACCGGACCATGGTTTTCATCCCCGGCCGGGAAGCGCAAAACCGCTCCCGTCACACGATGCGGGATCTGGAGGAAAAGACGGACAGGCTGCTGGAAGCCCTGAGCCGTTCCCCCGCATCGGAAACAGCCGGAGATCGTCTGAATACAGGTTTCGTTCGCAATTCGCTTCGGCAGGAGCAATCACAAAATCGCCAACCGGACAGAATGGCAGGCGTAAACCGGCCGTCAACAGACGATGAGGAAGCACTGGCGCAGGAGCTTTCGGACCTTCTTCTCCGGGCCTGCCGCGCCAAAGCCCGGGGAGATTTCGATCTCCGGGACATCATGGATGCTGCCTTCCGCCTCCTGAAGGAGGAATAAAGTCCCTTTTTCCATGATTTAGGATCTTTTTTCGTGCCGAACCCTTGAAAATGCTTGACTTTCGGGCAAATCTGTGTATACTGAACAAGGGTGAAGGGAAAAGCGATGAATGAGACGGCTTTTCTCTTCCGTTGACGATTTTCGTCAGAGCACATATCAATGTTAAGGAGGAGTTTCCCATGAACAAGAGTGAACTGGTTGCCGCGCTGGCTGAAAAGGCCGGTATTTCTAAGGTAGCCGCTGATAAGGCTGTCGTTGCCTTTGTTGACGCGGTGAGCGAAGCCCTCGTGAAGGGTGATAAGGTTCAGCTGATCGGCTTCGGCACCTTCGATGTGAAGGCCCGGCCCGCCCGCGTGGCCCGCAATCCCCGGACTGGCGAAGAAATCAAGATCGCTGCTTCCAAGGCTCCTGTTTTCAAGGCCGGCAAAGCCCTGAAGGACAAGGTCAATGCCCCCGCCCCGAAGAAAAAGGGCAAGAAGTAATTCAATCAATCCGCCCGCAGGAACAATCCTGCGGGCTTTTTCAAAACGGATCAGGATCCACTCAAAGGAGATTATCATGCGTCTGGATAAATTTCTGAAGGTTTCCCGGATTATCAAGCGCCGGACCGTCGCCAATGAGGCCTGTGCCGGCGGCAGGGTCTCTCTGAACGGACGGACGGCCAAGCCCGCGGCGGAAGTGAAGGAAGGCGACCTGCTGGAGATTCGTTTCGGAGAACACCTGGGACGATACCGGGTGACGGCGGTGCGCGAGATTGCCCGAAAAGGCGAAGCGGACAGCATGTATGAGGTGCTGTCTGAAGACGAAGCGATGAGCACGGAGCGAAACGCGCCATGAAAACATTTCTGTTGCTGCTGGCCGCGGGATCCGGCCGTCGGATGGGCGCGAGTCAGAATAAGGTCTTTCTGAAAATCGGCGGAAAAAGCGCGGTGCAGAGGTGCCTGGAGACCTTCGCCGGCCTGGTTGACGGCGCCATGGTGGTTCATCGGCCGGAGGACGCGCAGGAGATCGCCCGGGAAACCGCGCCTTTTGCCCCCGCTGCCTTCCCTTTCCTGAAAACGGCTTTCGGCGGCGAAACCCGGCAGGAATCTGTGGAAAAGGGATTCCGTGCCCTCCGGGGCCTGGGCTGTGCAAAGGACGACCTGATCCTGATTCACGATTGTGCCCGGTGTCTGGTTTCCCGGGAGCTGATCCGGCGCCTGATTGATGCGGCATCGGAAAAAGGCGCCGTAATTCCCGGCATATCCGCGACAAACACCATCAAAGTCACGGACGGGAATCAGGTGGTTTCCACGCCGGACCGGGCCTCGCTCTCTGAAATTCAGACGCCCCAGGTCTGCCGGACGGAATGGCTGGAAGAAGCGCTGGCGCGGGCCGCCCGGGATCATTTCCTGGGGACGGACGACGCTTCCCTCCTGGAGCATGCCGGTTTCCCGGTTTTCATCGAGGCGGGAGAAAAGCGCAATATCAAGCTCACCACCATGGAGGATATTCAGATGGCGGAGATTTTTCTGGGCATCCCGCACATGCCCCGCGTCGGGCACGGCTACGATGTGCATCGTTTTGCGGAAGGCCGCAGGCTGATCCTGTGCGGCGTGGAAATTCCGCACCCGCTGGGCCTGCTGGGTCACAGCGACGCCGATGTGGCGGTTCATGCCCTGATGGACGCCATGCTCGGAGCCGCGGGGCTGGGGGATATCGGATTGCATTTTCCGGATACCGATCAGCGCTATAAAGGCATCAGCTCCCTGCTGCTGCTTGAGCAGACCAGGGAGCTGATCAAAGACCGGGGATATGAATTCGGCAACGGGGATATCACCATCATCGCCCAGCAGCCAAAGCTGAGGCCCTATATTCCGCAGATGACCGAGACCCTATCCCGCGTCCTGGAAATCGGGCCTGAGGCCCTGAACATCAAGGCCACAACCACCGAAAAGCTCGGTTTTGAAGGCAGGATGGAGGGCATTTCCGCCCATGCGGTATGCCTGCTGAAACCGGTCGGATAAAGCAGGCCGCGCCGGGTCGCAGGCTTCCGTCCTGAGGATGAATCCCGAAACGGACTGAGCCGGATCGCACAGAATGAATTCCCCCGGCACGGGGTTTAACCCTGCTCCGGAATGAGCGCCTGCAGCAGCGGGGTGATCATTTCCGTCACCTGAAGGGTCAGGCCGTAAAGCAGCAGAGGATCGTTTTCCGCGGAGAGATCGATCCTTTTTTCATTTCCTGTCGGTTGAATCACAGGGGTTTTCCCGAATGTCAGGCTGCCATACTTCAGATCGTTTCCGTATCGCAGGGCCAGGGTTCCGGAAGGGAGTCCGCTCAGATCGCTCACAGAGCCCGTCCAGTGCAGCACGGTGCCATACCGTCCGGTCATCAGGGAACCGCTGACATTGTTTTCCTTTCGTTCCCCTTCCGCCGCATTGATATCATTCACTACGCCGTCCACGGACAGAATCAGATGGTGTTCGAAAGCATCCCGATAACCGGCCCGATTCGGATCCGTGCAGAGGGTCACCCACCAGGAGAAGTCCCGCCCATCCTCAATCAGGGTCTGGAACCCCAGGTCATAAATGGTTCCTTCTTCGGCGAAGGCGAACACCCCGAACACGCGGTTTGTTTCCTCCAGATTCAGGGACAGGGTAAACAGGGTTTCTCCGCCGCGGATCATCTGAATACCCAGGGCGCTGCCCCCGTCATAACAATCCACGCGGAAAGAAGCGCCCTCATTTTCCGCCAGCAGGCGGGCCGCCAGCTGCACCAGCCTTTTCATCACGGCCAGTTCGCTCCCGTCCCCGGCGGGCTGCACACGTTCCATCCGCTCCGTCAGCCGGGCGATGGCTTCGCTTCCCGCTTCCGCGCTCAGGCGCGAAGCGGCGCGGTCAAAGCTGTCGCCGACAAACAGCCCTTTTTCCTCCCCGGCATCCAGATCCCGGAGCCACCCGGTGAAAATATGGATGAACTGTCCGGATCTCAGCAGCCGATGGCAGGAAAGACAGTCCGCGAGAAGAGAGGGCCCCATGTCCGGAGCCTCAAACCGGAGCACATGATCGGGAACGAGGGAGGTATACACCAGCAAATCCGCCCCCCGGAAGATCATCTGGATGTTCGTCTCCGGGACGGTCTCCTCCTCTGTGGTCAGTCGGATTCCCAGGGAACGGGATTCATCCCCTTTCGCGGCCGTGCCAGCCGTTCCCGCAACGCAAAGCAGCAGAGCCAGGAGAATACCGATCATTCGTTTCATGGATGTTCCTCCGCGCGCTTCAGCATGGTTTGCGCATTCTTTGCCGCTTCTTCCCTCAGCGCCTGTCTCTGACTCTCGTCAAGGTCAGGCAGATACAGGCTTCCTTCCGTCTCCGGAGCAACCAGAATCCATGGGGAGGCGGATTTCAGACTGCCGGAAAGGGAGACCGTTTTTTCCGTCTGGCTGCCTTCCAGGGTGAACGCCAGAGCGGTCGGGCTCTGCTGGGCGTTCTTCCCGGAAAACACCGCGTGCAGATGAATTTCCAGCGGATCGCAGAGATCCAGCTGATCCGAAAGCCCCTCCTCCTCAAAAATCGTTTCGTCCTGAACAGCCGTGAGGACATAATCATAGGTTTCGTAGGTTTTTCCGTCCTCTTCGTTCAGCACAGGCTGCTCGACCGTTCCGGTCAGCCGGATGCGCAGGGCTCTGTTTTCGGGATCTCCGTCCTTCCGGTCCGCCTGCACATAGCCCAGAAGGATTTCCTGATCAAAGCTTCCCTCGAGGGTGAAATCCGCCGGCCAGGAAACTACGAAGGATTTATTGTCTCCCCGCAGCCGAACGGTCATTCTCCCCGTGGCATCCTGATCCAGCTGCATCGCGTCATATCCGAAGACTTCGCTGCTCAGGGGCAGAAGCATCCTCGTGGAGATCTGAACACCGGATCGGGCGTCCGCCAGGCGGGTGATCACCAGATCTTCCTTCGCCGTCAGCCCGGACAGGATTTCCACGTAGTAATATCCCAGATTCTGATTCAGATAAACAGCCTTCTGTTCCTCCGTCAGAATCGGAGAAAGAAGGGCTTCGATGCGCTCGTCGGCCAGGAAGCGGGAGAAGAATTCCGTGAGAAAGCTCTTTACGTCCTCCCAGGGAATCACACAGGTCATCTCCAGCAGGGAGGCGCCGTCCTCTCCGGCCAGAAAGGCCGTTTCCAGGGGAAAGCGGGCCAGCCACAGCTCCGTCATCTGCTCATAGGGCGCAAAGGCCGTGTTCCACTGTTCCGGATCCGGATCCCGCAGGATGGAAAAGAGCTCAGGCAGGACGGAGAGAATCGGGGCATTGCCGTTCTTCTTCCCGCCCGCCAGATCCATCAGCCCAGCCACCCCGGGAAAAGAGAGCGTGGAGGAGATCAGATCGGATTTCAGGAAAAACAGCCCGTCCTTCCCGTAAAGGGAGGTAAGATTCAGCTGGGCTTCGGATTCATCCGTCTGATAGATGTAATACAGCAGCTCGCCCTCCATCGTCTGCAGCCCCCGCAGCTCAAAAGGCGCCTGATGAAAAGCCGTCATCAGGGGGGCTTCCTCTTCCATGCCGACTGCTTTCAGCAGAAACGAACCCTTCAGCCCGCTGCCGTTTTCCAGCTGTTTGATCATCTTCTCCGGCAGGGACATCTCTTCCGCGCCGGCGGAAATCATCCCCGCGAAAAGCAGGAGAATGAGCAGCAACGAAATGAGTCTTTTCATGGTGTTCTCCTTTCTGCCCGCCCCGGATCGTCAAAAAAGCGGTCCAGCTCCGCAAAAACCTGATCCGGGGACGTCAGACGGTTCATGGTGTTCCGGGTCTGGGCAGCGCCGCGCAGGCCGTGAAGATACCAGGCGATGTGCTTGCGCATTTCCCGGACCGCCACCGGCTCAGGCCGGCTTTCCAGCATGGCCCGGTAGTGCCGGAAGATCATCTGCTTTCGTTCCGCCAGGGAAACCTCCGTCTTTTTCTCCCCCGCGGAAAGCTGTTTCAGTTCACGGAAAATCCAGGGGTTTCCCATGGCGCCGCGGCCGATCATGACGCCGTCCGCCTCGCCGTTTCGGATCTTCTCCGCGGCGTCTTCGGCGGTAAACAGATCGCCGTTTCCGATCACAGGGATACGAACCCGTGCCTTCACCGCCCGAATCCAGTCCCAGTTTGCCTCTCCGGCGTATTGCTGGGTTCTGGTCCGGCCGTGAATCGCGATTTCCGCCACCCCTGCCTCCTGGGCCATCAGGGCGTATTCCATCACGTCGATATGCCCTTCGTCCCAGCCCAGTCGCATCTTGACGGACACGGGAAGCCGGACCGCGCGAACCGTGTCGCGCATCATCCGCCAGGCGGTTTCCGGCCGCAGCATCAGGCCGGCTCCCTCTCCGGAGGAAGCCACCTTGTGGGCCGGACAGCCCATGTTGAGATCAATCCCGTCATACCGTCCGGTTTCTTCAATACGTCCGGCGGCTTCGGCCACGACGGCCGGATCCTTTCCGAACAGCTGCAGCACCAGGCACGGCTCGGCAGGATCCCGGATCATCAGCTCCCGGGTGGCCCGCTGGTTGGGAGCACAAAGATACCCCATGGCGCTGATCATCTCGGTATAGGTTTGCTCGCAGCCCATGTCGGCGCAGATGGCCCGATAAACATGATCCGTCACGCCGCACAGGGGAGCCAGTCTGAATCGTTTCATTCGGCGGCCGCCCTGGGGAAGATGGCGATGCGCCCATCCGTCCCGGCATAAGGCGTCGTCTGCAGAAGCAGAGGCTCCCCGGCCCGGGTGGGCAGCACGGGAATTTCGACGGGCCGGTGATCCCGCACCCGCCAGGATGAAACCGGCGCCGCTTCAACCTGAACAGCGCCTTCCTCGGTGCACAGGGCGTTTCCCGTGGCCGCATAGCGCCATTCCTGATCCGTTTTCAGCACGCGGATCTGGTTTTCAGCCCAGAAGCACAGGCCCTGATGATGAACCCGTTCGAAGCGCACAGCCTGCCGGTTCTTCCATTCGATCCGATCCTGATCGTGAATTTTCGTTTCGGTCTGATAAAGCTTCCCTTCCCGGATTTCCGAAAGCGGTTCTCCGGAGGAATGAACCGTGATTTCCTGCTTTCCGTGGCAGACGAGCATTTCGCGGGTTTCCGTGGCGGCGGCATACACAGCCAGCCCCAGCTCCGACGTATCCCGAACCCGGATTTCCGCGGCATGGCTGTTCATGGTCACCACCGCTTTCTTGCCCGGAATCAGATATTTCCCGGCCAGCGGATAATGAAGATGCAGCGTCCCCGCGGATAACCCCGCCGCCCAGCGATAAAAGACGCTGACAGCCCTGGCGCACCGCGCCAGGACATGCTCCTCCCGGGAATTCTCCCGGATGTCCGTCCCGATTTCCAGCTGATTCAGATACTGAACCATCTGCAGGCTGTTTTCGCGCAGGGCATCCCGAAGGCCGTTGAAGCCGATGCGGATCATTTCATCCAGGGGCCAGGTGCCTTCCGAAACCAGCAGCTGGGCTCCGAAGGCTTCCATCCAGGCGGCCAGCACCTCCACGGACACCGGCTGATGGGAGGACCTTCCGCACAGGAAGGGCGCTCCGCAGGTTCCTCCGCAGGCAGCGCCGTCGCTCTTTCGGATGAAGCGCCAGCCCCGCTCGCCCGCGGAAAGCTCCTGTCCGTTGCCGCTGAACAGGCCGGAAAACGCCGTATAGCGCATGCCGTCCGCCAGCATCTCCCCGTGATTGAGGATGCACAGTCGCTTCTGATAATCCGTTTCGTCCAGATCGGGGCTGTCCAGAATCACCTGTGGATCGTCTGTCAGCACGTTATCCTTCAGCCGTCCCACCGTACCGTAGCTATGCAGGGCGGTGGCCCAGTCCATAGCACCGGAACGCAGCCGGGCGCACAGGCGAAGAGCCGCCTTGGCGCCGGTCATCAGATAAAACCGGATCAGAAACTCCATGAAGTCCGCCGGCTGAACCCGAACGCGTTCCAGGGCGATCACCTGATCCCAGTTGACCTCAATCCAGCGGCACCACTCGGCCAGACGCTTCAGCAGATCCTTGTCCGCTGTATATTCCGCCAGAGACAGGGCGGCGCGGGCCGTATACAGCTGATCTGTAAAAGACCCCGGAAAGGAGGCGTTCTCCCCCCGTTCCACTGCCTGCAGGATCATCCCGGTGACCGCCTCCCGCAGGGGATCGACGGTCAGCATACAGGCCAGCTCAAAAGCGCCCTGCCACATCTCCGGGGCGTTCAGATGCATGTTAATCCGGCCGTACAGGGCTCGCACCCCGGGATTCGCTGTCCGGATATTGCCGATATTCAGACCCGACCGCCGCAGGGGAACCAGCGGCGGCCTTTCCAGGAAGATCGTTCGAATCATGTTTTTACTCCGATGATTATTTCGTGCCGAACAGCCGGTCGCCCGCGTCGCCCAGACCGGGAACGATATAGCCGTGCTCGTTCAGATGGTCGTCCAGAGCGGCCACATAGATATCCACATCCGGATGATCCTTCTGAATCCGGGCGATTCCTTCCGGCGCGGCGATCAGATTCACCAGGCGCATATGGCTGCAGCCCCGCTGTTTGATGAAGTTGATGGCAGCGCTGGCACTGCCGCCGGTGGCCAGCATGGGGTCGAGAATCAGCAGTTCCCGGTTCACGCTGTCGGCAGGCAGCTTGCAGTAATATTCCACAGGCTCCAGCGTCTGAGGATCGCGATACAGCCCGATATGCCCGACCTTCGCATTGGGAACCAGGTTGGTCACCCCGTCCACCATGCCCAGGCCGGCCCGCAGAATGGGAACGATGGCCAGCTTCTTGCCGGACAGAACGCGGCAGGTGCACTTGCAGATGGGGGTTTCCACCTCCACCTCTTCTGTTTCCAGATCCCGGGTAACCTCAAAAACCATCAGCATGGCAATTTCGGAAAGCAGCTCCCGGAATTCCTTGGTGCCCGTGTTTTTATCACGCATGATACTGAGCTTATGCTGAATCAGGGGATGGTCAAAAACGACAACTTTGCTCATGAGTCTGTCCTCCTTCGTGCTCCTGCGGATTCGTCCGATCCGGCTCTTGGGTATTGTACCAAAATATGAGGAGATTATCAAGGGCTTCCGTGCTGTCCGAACATGCTCCCCGCAATGCCCGAACATGCTCTCCCGCGCGTCCCGAACATGCTCCCCCGCGCAGCCCGAACATGCTCCCCCACGCCGCCCTAACATGTTCCCCGCGCTGCCCGAACATGCTCCCCCGCGCTGCCCGAGCCTTGACGGAAACAGCCGGTCATGATAATCTGTGATACAGATCTTCGATAAAAACGAGGAAGGAGGAACCCGGAATGAATACAGAACAGCCGCTCTTTGCCGTTCCCCCTTTCCGAACCCTCTTCGGCCTGATTCCCGTCTACAGCTTTCTGATCGTCTGCGGCGCAGCCCTGGCGATCTTCCTCGCCTGCCGGGAGGAACGGCGGGCCGGCCTTCCGAAGGATACAATCATCGATCTCTGCTTCTGGCTGATCCCCTTCGGGAT
>CADBLV010000334.1 GCA_902795555.1 uncultured Eubacteriales bacterium
ATCTTCTTCCAGCGCTTTCCAGCTGACCGGCTGGGTGAGGAATCGGACGTGAAGGCCGCAGGACGGAAGCTTATCCTCCCGCGCGATTTTCTTCAGCACCCGGACCAGCGGCAGAGCCAGCACCTGCCACGTGTCCGCTCCCTCCGATGCCGACGCCGGCAGGGACAGGATCCACAGGGCATCCGCTCCCTTTGTTGCTTCTCCGTCCAGACGCCTCAGCAGGCTTCGGCTGTCCAGCGCTTCCAGAAAACCGCGCAGCTCCTGCCGCGCATTTTCGAAACGACCCGCCGCGGGGCGCATGACCCCCAGGAGCGAAAGAAAAACGGTTCCTTCGTCAAAAAACCCCCGCAGAAAGCGCATACAGGAAAGGGCTGCCCCGGCTTCAAAGGCATCGGAGGGATCGAAGAGCAGCACGACGCGCGCGGGGGCAGAGGCGGAGGCATCGGCGCGGATTCCCTCAAGCCATTCCCGGAAGGCGGCGGGGAAAGGGCCTCCTTCGGCATTCAGCCGGGCGCTCACGGCCCAGGACACCGCGTCCCGATCCGTCTGGAAGGAAAGCGGGATCCCCTTTCCCCGAAGGGCGGACAAAAGCAGACTGTCTGACTCAAAGCCGCTGTATTCCTTCAGGGAGGGCATCTCCAGCACGGCGGAGGAAAACGCGTATGAAGCGGAGAACACCTCCGCCGTCTCGGAAGAATCCCCGGCGAAAAGCTCGCGGCAGCGGTTCAGATCGTCGACCAGACGACGGACCGGCAGCGATTCTTCCGTCCGGCGAAGGTGAAAAAGATCCAGTCCGGAGATCTTTCCGCCAAAGCCCGCGGCAACAGCACCCAGCAGCGGAGGCAGAAAAGCCCCCGACCCGTCGCCGATCACCAGCAGGTACGTTTTCAAAAGCAAATCCCCTTTCACCGCGTTCAGCGTTTCGAGCGCGACATCATGCGTTGAACAGGGCGATGTCTCTCCGTTCGATTGCGCGCCGGCAGGCGCGGCGTTGAAGAAGACGATTCCCTGTGCTATAATACAAAAGACAAGGAGGAGAAGGAACCATGCGAAAAATCATGCTTGCGGGATGCATCGGATGGATCGCCGGACTGGCGATGACCCTGATCGGAATGAACCTGAACAGCCCTTCCGGCCAATGGATCAGCATCACCGGCAACATCCTGTTCTTTATCGGGCTGGCGCTGGTGGGCGCGGCGTGGATGATGAACCGGAAGAAAGCGGAACAGGAAGACGCGATCCAAAACGCGGAAACGAACAAAACCGGTCAGGAAAAAAGCGGCGAGCCTGAATGAAGAATGGCCACGCCGCTTTCAGGAACCGTACAGCTCCTTCCGCCGCGTGCTTCGGGCGGAGGTTCCCGGTTCCCCCTTTTCGCAAACCTCAGTGATATCCCTTTGGATTCTGACGCTGGAACCGATATGTGTCACGACACATATCCTCCAGCGTTTTTTCCGCTGTCCAACCCAGCAGTTCACGGGCTTTGGAAGGATCAGCATAGTTTTCGGCGATGTCGCCGGGGCGCCGGGGGGCGATGACATAGGGAATTTCCACCCCGTTGACCCGCTGGAAGGTGTTCACCAGATCCAGGACCGAATATCCGTGACCGGTCCCCAGGTTGATGATTTCACAGCCATGCCTTCCGGCGGCAAAATCGCAGGCCTTCACATGGCCTTTGGCCAGATCCACCACATGGATGTAATCCCGCACCCCCGTGCCGTCCGGGGTGGGATAGTCATTTCCGAACACCGAGAGCCTCGCCAGCTCTCCCACCGCCACCTTGGCGACGAAAGGCATCAGATTATTGGGAATGCCGGAAGGATCCTCACCGATCAGGCCGGATTCATGGGCGCCGATGGGATTGAAATACCGGAGCAGCACCACGCTCCAGTCCGGATCCGCCGTGCACTGTCCCTCCAGGATTTTCTCAATCATGAACTTGGTCCATCCGTAGGGATTTGTACAGCCGACGGAGGGCATATCCTCCCGATAGGGCACGGTGGGCTGATTGCCGTAGACCGTGGCGGAGGAGGAGAAAACAATCCGCTTGACTCCGTGCTTCTGCATGGTTTCGCAGAGGGTCAGGGTGGAATCCAGATTGTTCCGATAGTACCGGAGGGGCTGTGCCACGCTTTCCCCGACCGCTTTCAGGCCGGCGAAGTGAATCACGCAGTCGAAGCTGTTTTCGGAGAAAATCCGATCCATGGCCGCGGCGTCCCGCACATCCGCTTCATAATGGGGAACCGGATGGCCGACGATCCGCTCAATCCGGCGAACCGCCTCTTCACAGCTGTTGATATAATTGTCCACGATCACCGGATCGTGTCCGGCTTCGCACAGGGCCACGCAGGTGTGGGACCCGACGAATCCCGCGCCGCCTGTCAGCAAAATCTTCATGTCTGCCTCCTGCCCGGATCGGGCTTTGTGTTGTGTTCACGGGTTTTGTCGCGTCGGACGATTACAGCGCCGGGGGATAGCTGCCGTTATCGTGCAGCTTCTTCAGCTCGCCGGCCACGTATTCCTTGTCTTCCTTATAGGTGACTCCAAACCAGACGGCGTTCGTGGACAGCACTTCCACCTGCAGACCGTGGGCATGCATCTCATAATCCACCAGGGCGGGCAGGAGACATTCCTTCTTCAGGGGATCCTTGGTGTCGTCCTTCAGGAAATCCGCCAGATACTTCCGTCCCGCTTCGAAGAAGGAAGGCGTGAATCCCCACAGATTCATGGAAACCAGGGCTTCCGGATCGAGAATCACGCCGTCGGGATCTTCATAGATGTCCCGAATCGTTCCGTCCGGGAAGGGGAGGATGCTGTAGGTTTCTGTCACCTTCACCAGGTGCCCTTCCGCGTCGGTGGAGCAGATGCCCCGGGTGACATGCCCGTTTTTCGAGATCGTGTTCTTTAAATAATAGGCCACCATGGAGGCTTTGTTGTCCTGACCGCGCATCCTGTCCAGCGACGCTTTCATGGCCATGAAGGCATCCTTGCCGTAATAATCGTCGGCGTTGATCACGGCAAAGGGCTCGTGAATCTTCGAGGCGGCGCAGACGACGGCATGCACCGTGCCATAGGGCTTTTTCCGCTCGGCCGGGGGAACGAAACCATCCGGCAGCGTGTCGTATTCCTGGAAGGCATACTCCACTTCCACCTTTTTGGCGATTTTGTTTCCGATCATCTCCCGGAATGTGTCGGCCATGCTTTCACGAATCACAAAGACGACCTTGTTGAAACCGGCTTCCACGGCATCATGGATGGAATATTCCATCAGGATTTCTCCGTTGGGGCCGATGCGGTCGATCTGCTTGTTTCCGCCGTAGCGGGATCCCAGGCCCGCGGCCATAATCAGCAGGGTAGTTTTCATAAGCGTTTTTTCTCCTCTTCTTTATGATTTATTTTTCGATCCGGAGCCGTGATAAAGCCCTGGGTTGAATCAGCTTTGGTAAAAATGGTGAAGGTCCGGAGCAGAAGCTTAATGTCCAGCCAGAGGGAAAAGCTTTCGATGTACATCATGTCCAGCATCAGCTTGTCCTCGGCGGAGGTGTTGTACCGTCCTTCGATCTGGGCATACCCTGTAAGCCCGGCCTTCATCTTCTCCCTGTAAACAAAAGCCGGCAGCTCGATTTTGTAGCGCAGCACATTGGCCATCATCTCCGGGCGTGGCCCCACCAGAGACATGTCCCCGATCAGAATATTGAAAAACTGGGGGACCTCATCCAGCCGGAACCGGCGGAGAAAGGCGCCGATCTTCGTGATCCGGGGATCATCCACCGTGCTGGACCGCTGGGTGTCCGGCACATCCGCCTGCTGCGTCATGGTGCGGAATTTTCGGATGGTAAAGATTCTGCCGTCCGCCGTGAGCCGGGACTGGCGGAAAATCACCGCTCCGCCGTCTTCCGCCCGGATCAGGATGGCGATCAGGACGATGAAGGGGGAGAGAAGCAGCAGGGCCAGCAGGGAAATAACCACATCCCCCATCCGCTTCACCAGCCGCTGCCCCGAGGTGATTTTATTGTATTCCATGGCCAGGAAGGCCGCATCGTCAACGATGGCCGGGTTGGCGTTGCAGAGCATGATGTCCTGCAGCTGCGCCTTGCACATGACGTCCTTCCGGTCGTCATAGCACATTTTCAGCAGGGCAAACTTTGCCCCTTCCGGCAGCTGACCCAGAAAAACCACGTCCGCTTTCTCAATGTGACTTTCCAGATCGGGCACATTGTACAGCACCACATCGTCTACCCGCCACTGCAGCTGATAACGCCCGATTTTTTCCCGCAGGGCTTTTTCCTGATGAGGGGAGCCCAGAATCACCAGGCAGCTGCGGGGCGGATTCATGCTGAAATACAGCTGATTGCCCACGCGGACAAAAATGATAATCAGCAGGCACTGGATGAACATGCACAGCAGCAGATAAAGCGCGTCGGGCCCGAAGAGGGTCAGATGATCATTGTAATGATCGTTCACGTTCATGATCTGGAGCTGCAGAAACGTGACCAGATCGGTGATCACCGTGCCGGCGATCATGGCGGAAATCACCGGCTTTGGCTTCCGCCGGCCCACATCGTATCCCCCGTAAACCGCGTGCATGGCCACGGACATGGCGCAGAAGGTGAGCAATGTCGTCGCCAGGGTCCGGTTGATCACCCGGAGAAAGATGTTGTTGATGGACAGACAGAAGAAAAAGGACAGGCCCAGAAGCAGATAAAGAAGGAGGGACAGCAGACCGATTACCAAATCCGACTTTGCCTGTTTTCCAGACCTGGCACGGGACGCCATCGGAACCACCCCAATCCTCCATAATTATGCTTATGATACCATACCTGAAAGAACCCTGTCAATCTCGCCGATTCCAAAACATCCCATTGAACGAAACGGTTTTTTGTGGTATAAACAATACAGAAACCATTTCCCGGTTATGCGGGATCATGAAAGCGGAAAACGCAAACTGACAAGGAGGGAAAACCCTATGAATCTGAATCTGAAACCGGCCAACGAATGTCGCTATGACGCGGTGTCCCTGGGTGAAATCATGCTCCGGCTGGATCCCGGCGAAGGCAGGATCCGGACGGCCCGGGAGTTTAAAGCCTGGGAAGGCGGCGGTGAATATAACGTGGTGCGCGGGCTGCATAAGTGCTTCGGACTGCGCACCGGCGTGCTGACCGCCTTTGCCGACAATGAAGTCGGAAAGCTGCTGAAGGACCTGATCGAGCAGGGCGGCGTGGACACGGATCTGATCTGCTGGAAAAAGACGGACGGCATCGGCCGGATCTGCCGGAATGGCCTGAACTTCACGGAACGCGGTTTCGGTATCCGCGGTGCGGTCGGCTGCGCGGACCGGTTCAATACGGCGATCTCTCAGGCAAAGCCGGAAGATTTTGATTTTGATTACATTTTCGGAGAACTCGGTGCA
>CADBLV010000335.1 GCA_902795555.1 uncultured Eubacteriales bacterium
AGATTTTTACCTGATGACCGCAGCAGGCCGCCAGGATCCGCAGATGCCTGTTCAGGACTGCAGCACTGATCCGGTCTCCGCTCCAGCCGGCTGTACGGACCGCGATTTCCTGCGGAGCAGAAGACAGGGACTGCACAAGGGAGATATAATCCGTTTCCTCAACCAGATCGATAAAGGTTTCCGCCGCGTGTGTAACGGAAAGCTTCTGCTCCGTTTCCGGGAAAAGCCGGACGGTTCGGATCTTATCGCTGTCCGGCAGTTTTTCCGCAACATACTCTGCAACATATGTGCCGATATATCCTTCTCCGAAAGGATGGACATCACCGAAAAAATCGGACAATTCCTTTACGGAGCAGATTTCCTGTTTCTCCGAAGCATCATCCGAATCCAGCGAATGATTCAGAAGACCCCGGATATGCTCCGGAGAGCAGCGGAGATCCAGAGGGTACAGATTCATCCAGAGATTGTTGTCCAGAATGATGATGGCATTATACAGTTCCACCGTCAGGCTGCCA
This sequence comes from uncultured Eubacteriales bacterium, assembly GCA_902795555.1. Next base: position 516 of record CADBLV010000335.1, read on the forward strand.
AGCAGAACAAACTCTTCATAGGTGATGAAGCGGCGGCCCTGATTCTGAATGTCAAAGAGATACATCAGTTTATTATCCAGGAGCTTTTCCAGATCCACCTTCCCGGCATTCTCCGGATCCACAGTCTCCAGGGAAATACCTCTGAGGACGCACAGCGTCTTCTGCGCGTCCCCGGTGGTTTGCTCCCGTAGCACCTTTTCAACCTGATTCTTCAGCAGTACAGCCATCATTTGCCCGTCTCTCCATTTCATGCTTTAATGCGTTTATCAGGCGGCTTCCAGCCAGCCCATCAGCTTTCTGATGCGGGAAGGATGGCGCAGTTTGCGCAGCGCTTTCGCCTCGATCTGACGGATGCGTTCGCGGGTGACACCCATCTCCGCACCGACCTCGTCCAGCGTACGCCGGCCCATTCCGTCCAGGCCAAAGCGCTCTGTGAGAATCAACTGCTCCCGGGCTGTCAGCGTTTCCAGAACCGCCATCAGATCGGACCTCAGGGCGATCCGGTCCAGCATCATCTCCGGATTATTTCTTTCGTCGGGAATGAGATCGCCCAGAAAGATGTCACCATCCTCATTCACGGGCGTATCCAGGGAAGCGCAGCCCATGACGTATTCACGAAGCTGAAGGCACTCGATGACCTGATCCTCAGTCATGGGGTGACCCATTTCCTCCAGCACTTTGATGACTGCCGGGATCCGCTGCACAGTGGGCACACCCTGATGATACAGATCGCTGTATACCCGCATGACCCTGCGGACCTGCTCCTGCTTATGAACAGAAACCCGGATGGTGTGGCCGTTGTTTTCGAGCTCCCGGATCACCGCCTGGCGGATCCACCAGAGCGCATAGGTGGAGAATTTATACCCCAGATCATATTTGAACATCTTAACCGCCTTCATCATGCCTAAAGCGCCGGCCTGGAAGAGATCGTCTTCCGTGAGGCAGTTTCCGCACATACCAGTATACCTGCGAACCACATCCCAGACAAGCCCATTGTTATCGCGGAAGAGCTGATCCAGGGCTTCCGAGTTTCCCGCCTGAGCGGCTTTGGCCAGCAACTCATTCATCCTGCCGCCGTTCTTCTTCATGGCCCCGGTGAAGACCAGCGGATCATTGCCGCCGAAGACGGCGCCGTCCACGGCGAACTCAGCAGCGCAGGCTTCGGTCATGTCATCGTCCGCGTTGACCAGGTTGATGCCGTGGACAGCCAGAACATCCATCACCATGTACTGCTCGTCGCGGGAAAGCATGGAGAAGAGGTTGTCGAAGGCGTCAAAAGTCAGAGTGCAGCGATCGGTGTGCGGGGCGACCATGGTCAGGATGACGTTCTCGTTGATCTTCATGGGATGTTTCCTCCTTACTGCTATTCACGATCTTTCCTGTTTGCGCTTCTTGGTTTCCGGGGGCTTCTCTGTTCCTTACGTTTATATTCTATTAAATCGGATGCGGGTTTTTCTCTGCATCGATGACGTTTTCAGAAAGAATTCAGAAAAAAAGTCCCATCGTTACTGATGAGACTTCCGTTTCCCGGATCATTGTGATCGCATGATCAGCTTTCAGCCGCTCGTTTCAGTTCTTCCCACACCTTCACCATGGCCAGCGTATCCAGACGACAATATGCAAGCAGGCTGCGGCGGATCTTTTCCCTTTCTTCCGGTTCCATATCCTTCATCTTCGGATACTTGCTCATAGCCTCCGTCCCGTTGTGGACATCCTCCAGCCTGTGATAATCCAGTTCCGGATCATCAGGATAGATCGCCGGCAGCACGCTTTTGATCGAGAAGCTTCCCCCGATCTCCTTTTTGTAATACCAGCCGGACTGGAAAGGGACCAGCAGATCTATCACATTCTCTGCCACCGTGTTCAGGTGATCCGCCAGATCCGGGAACTGTTCCGCCAGCTTCCGCAGGATTCCACACTCCGTGCTTTTATGGAAGGCCGTCACGCAGGCCTCCACCGGAATATCCCGGCACAGCGCTTCAGCGACTGCCCTTCGGGGATCCGTTCCGCTTTCAGCCAGGAACTCCTTATGCTTCAGTTCTCCGCCTTCCTGCTCCATATAATGCAGGGAATACTGGAACGGAATTGCTTCAAAAGGTTTTGTTCCCACATATAAAGGGACCGCCGGCGCCATCGTTTCAAAATCCAGGGAATACAGCGGATAGGTCAGCGTTGCAAGAAACTCATTCAGTTTCACCTGATCCGCGAAAATTCCTTTTTCCCGAAGGCTGTAATCGATCTGCCGCAACTGCTTGTCGTTCAGTTTGATTCCCGCGTTTTCCAGATCTTCAAAAGATACCAGGCCGGCCCTGTAATGCTTCAGTTTTGTCTTCATATACATACCGTAGAGATCAAAAACATTCGGCCTGGGCAGATCCCGGGAAC
>CADBLV010000336.1 GCA_902795555.1 uncultured Eubacteriales bacterium
CGCATTTCCATCTCCCTTCCGCGCCCAAACGAAACGAAGCGCGGGGGAGATCGGCACTCCCTCGCGCTTCGTTCGCTTGCGGGTATTCTATCCTTTCTGTCCTTTTCTGTCAAGCCCGCAGCGGAAAAAGCGCAAAGCTCTCAGTCTTTCCGCTTTCTGAAAAGCCCCAGAACCAGATCCTTCTTCTTCATGAACACAATTCCCAGCGCCAGCGCATACACGCCCAGTACAATATACCGGATCACCGGCTGTCCGTACAGCCAGGTCGCTCCGAACATCACCACGGTAATCACGCCGACCAGCGCCAGCACCAGCCGGTTGTCATAGACTTCCTTATAGCCGTAATGAACCACCAGGAACATATGCACGAGCAGCATCCACAGATATCCGGCGAAGGTGGTGTAGGCCGCGGCGATATAACCGTACCGCGGAATGAAATACGCGTTCAGCCCCCAGTTCAGAAGAGCCGCGGAAACGCTGGCAAAGGCCATTCCGGTGGTTTTCTTTTCAAACTGCTCCACGTTGACAAACAGGCAGTACAGAAACTGCAGCATGACCCCGGCCGCCACCGGAGGCAGTACCCAGATTCCTTCCCGGTACTTGGCTCCACCCACGATGGCAATCACCTCCGGCGCCGCCAGTACGATCAGGGACGCCATCGCCACAAAGGCCAGCATATACACCCGGGAGACCCGGTTGATATCCCCGTATTTCTTTTCGTGAAGTTTCTCCCCGATCCACGGCGCGAAAGCGGAATTCATAGATCCCACCAGCATCGTAATCACGGAGGACACGGAGTAGGCCAGAGAGTAAATGGCATTGTCTTCGGGACCGCACAGGCGGGTAATCATCGTCCGGTCCATGCTGCTGAGCAGAATCAGGCTCAGCACGTGGGGGATATAGGGAAGGCTCACCGGAAGGGCCGCCTTCCAGTATTTCACCTGCACCCTTTTCCCTTTCCGGTAAAAATACATGTGCAGGGCCAGCCCAATGGGAATGATGGGCAGGATTCCGCCCAGAATTCTGCCGTTCAGCCGGTCTTCCATCGCAACCACCAGCGCCACCGACAGTCCGGTAGTCAGCACGCTGACGGCCACGCTGAGCAGCACGCTCTTCTTGTACTCGAAGAAGAACCTTTCCCGATCCATATACATGTCGATGATCGGATGCAGCAGCAGGGTCACGCACATGATTTTCAGGTAATACGGGCTCATCGAAAAAGTCTTCGAGAAAAAATCACTGAACAGGCAGACAATCCCGAACCAGACCGCCGTGCTGATAGCGTTCAGCACATTCATGGAAAAAATATAGCTGTCGAAATCTGATTCATACTCATAGCGGGCATGAATCAGCGTCGCTCCCAGCCCCAGGCCGACAATCACCGAAATAATGGATTCCCAGGAAGCGTAATTGGAATACAACCCGAATTCTTCCTGCGTCATCAGCCGGACGAAGATCGGCGTGGTCAGAAAGCCGATTCCCCGTCTGAGAAAGGAAGCCGCCGTATACCAGACGCCGCTTTTCAGCGCTTTCCTGTCATTGCTCAATGTCTTTCTTTCCTTTCCAGGTTCCGGATCTGCGGATGCTGTTTTTCCGGCCTACCGGATGCCCAGTTCCCGGAAGGCCTGCCGGTAGTTCTCCGCAATTTCCCCGGGGCAGCCGAAAATGGCCTGGGCGGTCTCCACATCCCGCCGGATCTCCTCCTTCGGCCGGTCCAGCAGCGCAGCGAACTCCTCCGCCGTGCCGAACTTCAGTTCCGCTACGTTCTGGTAGATATCATACACCTGCTCCGGATTCTGAATGATGTAGGATGGAATCCCGAACTGAGAGGCCTCCAGCATCACCGTGGTGTTCCGCACCACCGCCGCGTCGATCTCCCGGAAGAAATCAAAGAGCGGCTGTTCCCGGGGCACAAAGACTATGCAGGGCTCTTTCCGGTACGCGTCGTACCGTTCCGGCACGCTGGTGGGATGCAGCCGCACCAGCAGCTTCTTTCCCCGGGGCGCGCAGTAATCCCGCAGCACCTCAATGGTCCGGAAATTATCCGTCAGCATGTTGTCATCGTCCAGGAATGCGCCGATAGCCCGAATCTCCTCCGGCAGCGCCTTCGGTTCCGGCTGATTGTTGATGAAAGTATAGAGGCCGACCACCTTCGTCTCGTGGTCAAACCCGATGATTTTCCCCTCGTCCACCGTAAACCGGCTGTTGGCCAGCAGGGTTTTGCTGTGGGAGCCGGTATAGGTCCAGACGTCGAAATTCGCGCAG
>CADBLV010000337.1 GCA_902795555.1 uncultured Eubacteriales bacterium
GCTTTCGTGACATACGTAAGCCGCATGCCGTCGTCCCCGGCATAATCAGCCAGGCCGTAGGGCGCCTGTCCCGCCGTGCCGTAGAGCAATTCCGTGACGCCGTCGGTTTCGTTCTCCCCATGACGGAAACGGTTTAAATCTTCATACAGCGCGTCGCCCAGCCGGACGCAGCGGGGCCCTTCCAGATCCTTCCCCGTGATATCGAAGGTGAGCAGAAGGGGGTTGCTCCCATCCGCGTCGCAGATAAACACCGCCTCATAGCCGTCGCCTACGACGCGGATCGCGGAACGGACGCCATCCCAGTCCTCAGGACCGATGATCTCCGGCTTACCGGGCATGTCCTCCGGCTTCGCTCCCTCCAGCTGAAATCCGCTGAAGGAAAGATCTTCGGCGCCGAAGGGGGTCAGATCCGTGCCCACGGCGGAGGTCGGAACCCGGGCATAAGCGTTTTCTCCCCGCAGTTCGCTGATCTCCCGATACAGTTCGTCCCGCAGGCTCTGATCCGTCAACCCGGAAGAACCCAGGCCGGCGGCCGAGATTTCACTGACCATGCCGCTTTGCAGGGAATAGATCAGGCGGGAAAGACGATACTGCTCTCCTTCTTTTTCCGCCGAACCGTAAACGATCTGGGTAATCCGCTGCCCATCCCGAAGCACCAGGCCGTAGCGGAAGTTTCCGTCCGCTTCCTCCTCCAGGTACAGCAGCGCCTTCCGGCTGGTGCCGGTCAGATGCTCGTTTTCATTGGGATAGCAGGCGAGCACCTCTTCCAGGGTGGAATCGATCCCGGTATCGCGAATCACAGGATCCCTTCCCGCAGAAATGGCATAGGACTGAATCCGGGTGTCAGGGGTCATTTCGGCCCGGTCGCAATACAGAGCGGCAAATGCATACCGGAAAAGGACGCCGTCTTCATACTGTGCGTCTTCCGCCGTGGGATCATTCAGGGGCTCGCTGTTTTGCGCCAGGGACAGAAGCTGTCCGGCCAGGGCATCGAGCTCCGCCGAGGTCAGCGCTTCCGCGGGCTTTTCCGAAGGAAATGGGGTCGGCGCGGCGGCGTTTTCCGCGGCGGCGCCAAAGAGGATACTGCATACCAGCACGGCTGCCAGCAAAAACGGGAGAAATCTCTTCATGGCTTGCGTTCCACCCTTCTTTCACGGCGGGGCTCCCGCCGGGATTCGCTGAAACGATCATCGCGCACAGTATAACACATAAACCGGCTTTATGACAATCTTTTCACCGATTGTGTGGAAGAGAGCGATCATTCGGGCTATATCTGGGGGATACCGGAGAGAAGGGAAATCTGGTATAATCATATCATGAAAAAGAAAGCTGATTCGGTGAATGAACAGCATGATTCTGAACGGAGGCGAGACGGATGGCCGGAAAAAAGGGGATTTGTTTCCTTCTCCTGCTCCTGTGCTGTCTTTTGACGTTTGCATGCCCCGGGGCCCGGGCGGAGGAATGCCTCTGCAAACAGGGCGCGGTGACGATTGAGGAATGCCGGGCGGAGGGAGGATATCCGCCGACAGAGAGCGCGCCGGGAAAAGAGCCGGATTTCTATTGTCCTTACTGCGGAGATCTCGTTCGGGCCGGAGCGGAAATTCCCCAGCTTGCCAGCAGCTGGAATCCGGAACCGGAACCGGAACCCGAACCGGAGCCGGAACCGGAACCCGAACCGGAACCCGAGCCCGAGCCGGCATACGCGCCTGCTCCGGAACCGGAACCGGCGCCTGCTCCGGCGCCTGCCTCATCCGGAGGGTCGGAGGCCCCTGTCCTGCCGCCGAGCGCATCGGAGCCCTCCGGCGGGGCTGCTTCCAATTCCGCGCCTGCGGGCGGCGGTTCCGCTTCCGGATCGGGTGATGGCGGAGACCGCGGCGGGGAAGCCCCTGTGACGGGGCCGAGGAAGCAGGAAAGTTCATCCTCGGGGACGTCGCAGGCGCCGGTGATCGCGGGCGGAGCGGAGCCGGCCGGCGCTTCCTCTGAGCTTCCGCCGGTTCCGGACTGGCGTGAAACAAACCCGGATGAAACCGCTCCCGTGATCACCTATCCGGCGGAAATTCCCGCGCCTGCTCCGGCGGTGAAACCCGCGGAGACGGCCGCGGAGAATATGTCCGGCGGCGCAGGGGGAGGCGGGAACAGAGGAAAAGGGTCGGGAAGGGCCGGGGGCCGCGGATTTTCGCCGTTTTTCCCCTATCGTCGGGGCCTGATGACTCCGTCTCCCCTGGAATTTCCAAGGGCGGGGAAACTTGCCTGGTCTTCCGCGGAACAGACGGAAAAAGGAGGCCTTTTCGGATCCTTCTTCAGGCCGGAAAAGTAGGAAGGCTGCGCCCGGGGAAGGGTTCCGCCTCGAAAGACTGCTTTCCAATGATTGACAAATGATCCAAAACAGGATATGATAGTTCTGTTCGGCTGTGCGGAGCGATGTTCCGCTGCTGTTGTCGATAGAGTATTCCCATGTACTCCGCGATCTGTTCGCGATCCGTTTTCGGGCGCCGCCTGGCGGCGAACCGCATAAGTGTTTCCGCGCCTGAGTGGGATGTTTATGCCCGTTTCAGGCGGCGGAGAGTTTTTCCGGGATTCCCTCGGTCGAAGCAGCGTACAGCCGTGCGAAGCGTTATTTTTCGCGCGGCTTTTTGCCGTTTCTGATGAATGACGAAAATAAGAAATCGAAGAGAAATGAAAGGGAGGGGAGCCATGAATCTGTTGCTGGCGATTGTCATCGCCGTCGTAACCGCCGTGATCGGCGGGCTGGTTGGATATACATACCGAAAGAATTACACCGAAAAAAAGATTGAGCGAACCGAAGAGTACGCGAAGCGTCTGTATGACGACGCGGTTCATAAGGCTGAGGAATATAAAAAGGAAAAGGTGCTGGAAGCGAAGGAAGAAATTCTGAAAGCCAAGGCGGAAAATGACCGGGAACGCGCGGAGAACGAGCGGGAAATGCGGGAACGCCGCAACGAGGTTCAGAAGAATGAACGCCGGCTGATCCAGCGGGAGGAAACCCTGGACAAGAAGGCCAGCAACCTGGAAGCCAGAGAGGAAACGCTGAACAACAAGATGCAGGATCTGGCCCGGCAGGAGGAAGACCTGAACCGGCAGCGCCAGGAAGTAGAAGAGCTGAAAGGCAAACAGCTGACCGAGCTGGAGCGGGTGGCAGCCCTCAGCAAGGACGAAGCGAAGCAGATCGTGATTGACCGGGTGCAGAAGGAAGCCTTCCATGACGCAGCCGCCATGGTTCGGGACATTGAAACCCAGGCCAAGGAAGACGGGGAGAAGAAGGCGCGGAATATCATCGCCCTGGCGATTCAGAAATGCGCCGCAGACCATGTGGCAGAGACGACGGTCAGCGTGATCAACCTGCCCAACGACGATATGAAGGGCCGGATTATCGGCCGCGAGGGTCGGAACATCCGGGCGCTGGAAACGGCGACCGGCGTGGATCTGATCATTGACGATACGCCGGAAGCGGTAATCGTTTCCGCCTTCGATCCGGTTCGCCGGGAAGTCGCCCGGGTGGCGGTTGAAAAGCTGATCATGGACGGCCGCATTCATCCCGCACGGATTGAGGAAATGGTGGAGAAGGCCCGCAAGGAAGTGGAC
>CADBLV010000338.1 GCA_902795555.1 uncultured Eubacteriales bacterium
GAGGCGAGGCGGCGCGCTGCTGCTGCGGCCTGGGAAACCATCCAAGATCGGGAGCCCTTCCGGGAGAACGAACATGTCCGGTGGGAACGGTTCTACCGGCTGAACAACTGGCGCCGGGGACCGGAAAAGGACAGCCGGCGGCGGCTGCATCCCGACCTGGTTCCCTATGGGGAACTGACAGAGGAAGAAAAGGAGAAGGATGACTACGCCTGGCTCCTGATCGGCCGGATCGCGGATGAGAGCTACGATGGGGGGCATAGCGATGACTGAAAGCATTGTGATGATTGCCGCGCTGTTTCTGATCTTTGTCGCGGCGGTGCTGAACCTGGCGCTGGAAACCCGCTTTCATCAGAACGTGACCCGGGTGTGCATCATTGCCGCGCTGGTGATCGGGACGGTGTTCTACGGGGCGGGATACGCCTACACGCTGGGGCTGAAACCGGTGGCGCTGGTGCGGGCTCTGCTGGCCCTGTGCCGGATGTTCATCGGCGTCAACGATCTGAGCGCCATTCAGGACGCGCCGATCTTCCGGACGCCCTTTGCGATGACAATATTCTGGACAGGGCATTTCCTTGGATTCTACGCCATGGCCAGCACGACCATCGCGGCGCTGGGGGCCCGGCTGCTGCGGCGGATTCGGGTGACGCTGCTGCGGCGGGGGCCGCTGCTGGTGATTTACGGGATCAACGCCCATTCCGTTTCCTTCGGACGCCGCATGGCCCGGGAGAAGCATCGGTCCGTGCTGTTTGTGGACCAGGAATACAACCCTGTGTTCGACACGGCCATCAACGCTTTCGGCGCCCTGGTCGAAAAAACGCCGGACGCCCTGAACGCCACGCCCCGTTTTCTGCGCCAGATTAATATGAAGCCGGACGGGCGGGAGCTGGAGATGGCTGTTTTAGACGCGGATGGCCGGAAGAACATGGATTATGCCCAGACGATGCTGAAAAGCCTGACCGAAGCAGGCGTGCAGCCGACCCAGACCAGCCTGCTGGCCGTCGGGGCGGGGGAGGAGGTCGCCGCCCTGCAGGCCATGAGCGGGGCGGGATACGGCAGCGTTTACGCCTTTGACGAATATGACCTGACGGCGCGGCTGATCATTCGGGATCATCCGCCCTGTGACCTGATTTCCTTTGACGCGGAGGGACGAGCCGCGGAGAATTTTCACGCGGTGATTCTGGGCTTCGGCCGGATGGGCCGGGCCGTGCTGAATCAGCTGGTGATGGGCGGCCAGTTTGCCGGGAGCCGCTTCCGGGCGGACATCTTCGATCCCGGAGCCCAGAACGGCTTTCTGCATGACCATCCCCTGATGAAACAATATGACATTCGCTTTCACGGGGAGGACGGGTCGACGGACTGCTTCTACTCCTTCCTGGAGGAAAACCGGGAAAGCATCCGGATGATTGTGCTCTGCACGGGCAGCCGGGAAAAGAACCACGAGCTGGCCGGCGATCTGTTCGGCTGGTCTATGTGGGAGGGGCGGCCGCCCCTGATGGTTCACGCCACGAGGGAGAAGTATTACAGCCTGTGCCCGGACGGACAGGAAACGGAGAGCGAGAACATCTATGACGGGGAAGGCCTGGATTTCGATCGGCTGGACGCCATGGCCATGGAAGTGAATCATATCTATCGGGCGGGGAGCGGCAGGACGGCCCGGGAGGACTGGCAGCTGTGCTCCTATGCCGACAGGCAGAGCTGCCGGGCCTGCACAGACTTTTTCCCGGCCTTCCTTAGGGCCAGTGGAAAAACGGCGGAGCAGGTGGCCGCCGGGGACTGGCCCCCGGAGGACCGGATTCTGGAAAACTGCGCCATCACCGAACATCTGCGCTGGTGCGCCTATCATTACGCGGCGGGATATACCCGGATGCCGGAGGAAGTCTGGCAGGAGCGGGCGGAGCGATATCGCCGGGAAAAGGCGGAGGGAAAGACCCCGGATTTCCGAATCAGCAAGGATCCCCGCAGAAAGCTGCAGGCCTGCCTGATTCCCTGGGAGGAACTGGACGAACTGAGCCGGCGGGAAAACGAGGTGACCGGCGGGCATGTGGACTACAAGCAGATGGACCGGGATAATGTGCTGATTCTGCGCACCGCGCTGCTGGCCCGGCAGGAGGACGAAGGCAAATGAGCGAATGGGTTTACGACGCCTTTATCAGCTACAGCCATAAGGACCTGGACTGGGGCAGGAATGTTCAGAAGTGGCTCGAAGGCTATACGCTGCCGAAGGATCTGCGAAAAGAGAGCGGAGTGCAAAAGCCGCTGCGGATCTTCCGGGATCAGACGGATCTGGCCGGGGCGGAGCTGGGGGCCTCGCTGCGGCGGGAGATGGATCACAGCCGATATCTGCTGGTGATCTGCTCGCCGAACAGCGCGCAGAGCAAATGGGTGAACGAGGAGATTCGGTATTTCAAATCCATTGGCCGAAGGGCGAACATCATCCCGCTGATCGTGGCGGGCGAACCGTTCAGCGACAAGCCGGAAATGGAGTGCTTTCCGCCGGCCCTGCGGGAAAAGGGCGAAGAAGAGGACGATCTGCTCGGCGCCAGCGTGCCGGAGATCGGGAAGAAGAACGCCTTTCTGAAGGTGGCGTCGATTCTGCTGGACGTCCGGTTTGACCGGATGGTGAAGCGGGAGAAGAAACGGAAGCGGATCGTCAGGAGCATCGCGGCGGCCGCGCTGACGGCGGCGGTGGCGCTGATTGTGGTTACGCTCATCACGAGAATCCGAAACCTGGAACTTTCCAAGGATGTTTACGCCGCGGCCATGTCGTCCTTCGCGCAGACGAACGAACTGACGCCGGAAGGGTTCGAGCTGATTCGGACTTCGGCGGAGGCCGGAAACGAAGGCGCGATGCTGATTCTGGCGGACTGCTACAAAAGAGGATGGGGGACGGAGGTTCAGCCGGAGCAGGCTTTCCGCTGGTACATGAAGGCCGCGGAACGGGGCAACCTGAAGGGGATGCAGGGCGTGGCCAACTGCTATGTCGAAGGGTTCGGCACGGAAAAGGATCTGAAATTGGCCCTGGACTGGCAGATGAAGGCCGCGGAGGCCGGCGACACCGACGCGATGCTGTATATCGCCCGAAGCTATGAAGACGGAGAGATCGTTGAAAAGGATCCCGCGAAGGCCTTTGAGCTGTTTAAAAAAGCGGCGGAAGCGGGAAATGCGAAGGGCATGTATGACCTGGCGGGCTATTATATGAACGGCGCCGGCGGGGTGATGGACGAGAAGCAGGCCTTTGCCTGGATGCAAAAGCTGGCACAGGCCGGGGACGCGAACGCGATGTACTGGATCGGCATGATGTATGAGGCCGGGTACGGGGTCGAAAAGGATCCCGGGATGAGCTACCGATGTTACCGGGCAGCAGCGGAGGCCGGCCAGCCGACCGCCATGCGCATGACAGGCTGGTGCATTGAGAATCAGTTCGGAACGGTGAATCAGGCCCTGGAATGGTATCAGCGGGCGGTAGACGCCGGATACGCGGATGCCGCGGCGGATGTGGAACGCCTGCGCAAAGGGAACGAAAGCGTCCCGGCTCAGATTGACGAAACCGCCATGTCCAAAGTTGACGAAAGCCTCCCGGCTGAAGTCGACGAAACAGACCCGTCCAAAGTTGACGAAAGCGTCCCGGCTAAAGATGATGAAACCGCCCCGTCCAAAGTTGACGAAAGCGTCCCATCCAATTGACATTTTCCCCGTTTTGCGCTATGCTTTCTCCGGCGATCCGGCGGGGAAGACGCACGGACGGCCGGCAATGAACCTGATGAACCTTCAGGGATTGAAACGACTGATGAATGACTGACTAAGGAGGATGTTCCCGCAATGAAAAAGCCCGTTGTGCTGGTTGTCATGGACGGCGTGGGAGAGACGCCGAACGAACTGGGAAATATGGTGATGAAGGCCACGACGCCCACCCTGGACGCCATGAAGGCCAATGATCCCTTCCGGATTATCAAGGCCCACGGAACCGCCGTCGGCCTGCCCACGGACGACGACATGGGCAACAGCGAAGTGGGGCACAACGCCCTGGGCTGCGGCCAGGTTTACAGCCAGGGGGCCAAGCTGGTGAACGAATCCATCGAGAGCGGAAAAATCTATTCCTCCCAGACCTGGCAGGATCTGGTTTCCGGCGTGAAGGAAAGCGGCGGGGCGCTGCACTTCATCGGACTTCTGTCCGACGGAAATGTGCACAGCAACATCTCCCATCTGCTGGCCATGCTGAAGGAAGCGAAGGCGGAGGGCGTGAAGAAGGCCCGGGTGCATATCCTGCTGGACGGCCGGGATGTGCCGGCGACATCCGCGCTGGAATATGTGGACAAGCTGGAGGACACGCTGAAGGCGCTGAACGACGACAGTTTTGACGGACGCATCGCCTCCGGCGGCGGCCGCATGACCGTGACCATGGACCGCTATCAGGCCAACTGGGGCATGGTCGAAAAGGGATGGAATCTGCATGTGTACGGCCAGGGCCGGCAGTTCGCTTCCGCCCGGGAAGCCATCGAGACCGCCCGGAATGAGAACCCCGGCATCATCGATCAGGATCTGCCCGGATTCGTGATTGCCGAAAACGGAGCGCCCGTCGGCGCCATGAAGGACGGGGATTCCGTGATTCTGTTCAACTTCCGGGGCGACCGGGCGCTGGAGCTGTCCATGGCCTTTGACGGGGACGCCTCCTTCAGCCATTTCGACCGGGGGAACATGCCGAAGGTGCGCTATGCCGGCATGCTGCAGTATGACGGGGATCTGTGCATTCCCAAGGCATATCTGGTGAGCCCGCCGGAGATCCGCCACACGCTGACGGAGCTGCTGGTTGAGAACGGGATTAATGAATATGCCTGCTCCGAAACGCAGAAATACGGCCATGTGACCTATTTCTGGAACGGCAACCGGAGCGAGAAA
>CADBLV010000339.1 GCA_902795555.1 uncultured Eubacteriales bacterium
AAACTGGGCGGCAAGACATCGATCGACGATTTCGGAAGCGGATACTCGAATCTGCTGCATATCGTCAGCATCCCCGCCGATTATCTGAAGATTGACGGATCCATTGTGAAGGAATGCTGCAAAAGCAAGGCTTCCGAAGGGCTTGTTCAGCTGATTTCAGCCTGGAACAGAATGAACGAACGGGATTCCAAAATTGTGGCAGAATATGTAGAAAACAAAGAGATTCAGGATAAGCTGCTTCGGTATCATATCGATTTCTCGCAGGGTTACCTGTTCTCCAAACCGGTTCCCGAAATTCCGGAATCGGAGGAAGAATGACCCCCGGAGACGGACATGAACCAGCGCTTCGCAAAGGAGAAAACCGATGAGCGACAGCAGATTCAGAACCAGAACAATCGGACTCGTACTGGAAGACGCGTTTACAGACTTTGCCCACGACATCATCCACAGCGTTTCCTTTGCCGTGAAGGACATGAAGGATGTCCGCCTGGTGGTGATTCCCGGACGTCAGGACGACAGCAGGGATCCGTACGACCTGATGCATCAGTATAAAATCCGGCACAATCTGATCTACATGATGAATGAGCAATTCCGCTTTGACGGATTGCTGCTGGCCTTCCCCAACCTGACCCGGATGCAGAAGGATATTTACCGGGGGATTCCCAAAGTCTATCTGGCCACGGATCTGGCTGATGAAGTCACCATCAATTATGACGACGAGATGGGGATCCGGGAAACCATCGACGATCTGATCAAAATCAAAGGTGTGACCAGGCTGTGCATGCTCGGCGGGCGGGATGACAACACCGATGCGCAGAAGCGGAAGCGGATCTTCCGCCAATGCCTGGAGGACAACGGCCTGCCCTTTACGGAAGCCCAGTATGAGCCCTCCGACATGTCCACGCGGACTCAGAAGGCTGCCGCCCGGCTTTTATCCCGCAATCCGGAGACGCAGGCTGTTTTCTGTGTCAATGACGCATCGGCCGCCGGTCTGTATGATGTGCTGCGCACAAAAGGGCTGGAACCCGGAAGGGATCTTTATGTTTTCGGCTTCGATAACGGACCGCTCGCGGCCGACCTGACTCCGCCCCTGGCCTCCGTCGGCGCGGACGGCATGACGCTGGGGCAGAAGGCGCTGGAAATGCTGCTGGATCTGATGGACGGAAAGGAAGTCTGTTCCCAGAAGATCCCGACGCGGCTTTTCGGCCGGGAATCCCTGATGTACGATATGTATGAATTCACGGCCAGGGAAATGCTCAGCGCGGACAATTCCCTGATCAATCCGTTCTTCGATAACTGCTTCTACCGTTACCGAAACGAAGTGATCAGCCAGGGATCGATTAACCTGAAGCGCCTGTTTTACGAAATTCTTTCGCGGATGCTCCGATCGCTGAGAAACCGGGTGATGAGCGAAGAAGAGTTCAATGAAATCAGCCGGTTAATTGAAGTGCTGTTCAGCAACGGCGTGATGTTATACACCGATCCGAACCGGTTCGTGTATGACTTTTCCAGGCTCCAGACCACGATGAACGAATCTGTGAAAGCAAGCTATGTCACCGCCATGAACAACCGGCTCTTCACGCTGATGAAGGATAAAGCCATTCAGTTTCACGGCATCCGGAAGCGGATGGTCAGCGGAGGTTACAGCACGGGCCGAAACAGGATTCTGGAATTTCTGACCTGGACCACCAATTACGGAAAGCCCGGCGAAGAAGCCCTCGAATACATGATCCGCCAGATGGATCGAATCGGCCTGGTCAACGCGGCCATGTATCTTTATCGGGAACCCATTGTTTATATGGACGGCGATCCGATCCGGCTTCCGGAAACGATGCAGCTGCGCTGTGTGCTGAAAAACGGAGAGCTTTTCACCGTTCCGGCGGATAAAAAGGAATGCCTCGTTTCGGACATTTACAATCAGAGCGAACTTCCGTTTGAAAAGATGGGATATGTTTCCTATCCCCTGTTCTGCGGAAAGTATCTCTTCGGCATGCTGATCTGCGGTGCGGAGGAACGCCTGTTTGAGATCGGAGAATTTCTCACCTTCCAGCTCAGCCGGGCGATCCATATGAACTGGGTCGGATCCAACGGAGGATGCGTATGAGCAAAGCAATCCATATCGAGCTGGACGCGCTGTTTCTGCTGATCCTGTGCGTGATCGTCTGGCAAAGCGTGCGGAATGTGAATCAGCAGATGAAGATCATCCGTTTTCGCAATGTCGTTTACGGCATCATGGCCGCCCTGGGTCTGGATATCATCTGGATGCTGGTGGACGGCGAGCAATTCCCCGGCGGCATTGCCATCAACTATGTCGTCAACGCCCTGTTCCTCGGTTTGGGCGTACTTCTCGGATGCATGTGGTATCTGTATGTCCTGGACACGCTGAAATATCATATCTCCGGGAGGCGCGCATGGATCGTCCTTCTTCCGGGGCTGATTTTCATAGCCCTGAACCTTCTGTCCATCAAGACCGGATGGATCTTCTACATTACGGAAGAGAATGTGTATGTCCGCGGCCCGCTGTTCTGGCTGCAGGAGATCGGCGCCATTGCCATGCTGCTGGTGTCCTTCCTCCATATTCTTTATGCCGCGATTCGAAAAACCAATGACGTTCCCGTGAAGGAGATCAGAAAGCTGCTGGGATTCTATATCGTTCCGGTGGTCGGCACGCTTGTTTCCATGCCGTTCACCGGCATGCCGGGCACCTGGACCTGTGCTTCCGTGTCCGTGATTCTGATTTATCTCAGCGCCCTGGATCAGGAAAACATGCGGGACAGCCTGACCGGTCTTAACAACCGCAAGGCCATGGACAACGCGTTTACGGAATATGTCAAAATTGCCGGACCGGAAAACCGGCTGTTCCTGTTTATGATGGACCTGGACGGGTTGAAGACCATCAACGATCAATTCGGCCATCCGGCCGGAGACCAGGCGCTGACCGCGACGGCCAGGCTGCTGCTTCGCGGCGTCGAAGATATGCGATCCATCGTCGTGCGGTACGGCGGGGATGAATTCCTGGTCATGGGTTTCCCGCATAACGATCCGGAAGCCTATAAAGCCCGCAATGAAGCCCTGTTTGCGGAATACAATGCGTCTTCCGCTCTGCCTTATCCCATCCGGATCAGCATCGGCTATACGGAATATCAGGAGGGGCAAACCCTGGAAGACCTGATCCGCATTGCCGATCAGTATCTTTATCGGAAGAAGAAACAGCGAAAGGAAGCTTTCCAGCCATGAGGCATATTTTGCCCACGAGCGCGAAGCGGAGTGGGTTCGGAGCGCCCGAAAAACTGTCCGGGGGACAGTTTTTGCGAAGAACGCTGACGCGTGCGGTGCGCGAGCCGGCACACCGGCCGTGGGTTCGAAGCGCCTGGAAAACTGTCCGGTGGACAGTTTC
>CADBLV010000340.1 GCA_902795555.1 uncultured Eubacteriales bacterium
AAAAGGGCATGGCGAAGCTGCCGGACAAAGCCCGTGGCGGCTTTGGCGGCAAAATACTGCGCTGTGACGGAGCACAGAAGGCCTACCAGCCCCAGGGCCACCAGAATCAGACACTTGCGGATGATCACGCCCTGATCCCGGGCCGCGATGCCCTGATCGATGATAGCGGCCACCACCAGCGGAACGATCAGCTCGAAGCTTGCTTCCAGCAGCTTGAACAGCGGGCCGAGGACAGCTTCTTTCCGGTAATCCTTCAGATAGATCAGGAGTTTCTTCATATGCTTACACCGTTTCCCGGTGGATTTTCAGCGGAGGCTTGACGATTCGCCTTCCGGCATCGATGGCCTGCTGGGGACAGACGAGGCGGCACAGATGACAGCCGACACATTTTTTGCCGTTCAGGACAGGTTTGCGATCCTCATTCAGATACAGGGCCTGATGGCCGCCATCCGCACAGCTGATGACGCACCGCCCGCAACCGATGCAGCGATCCCTGTTGAATTTCGGGAACACCACCGTGTCCCTTTCCAGAACATCTGTGGTGGGGCTAAGGGAGGATACGCCGAGACCGATGACCTGTCTGACAGAGGTGAAGCCCTTCTCTGCCAGATACAGATTCAGACCGGATTTCAGGTCGTCGATAATCCGATAGCCGTATTGCATGACAGCGGTCGTGACCTGGACGGAAGAGGCGCCCAGCAGCAGAAATTCCAGGGCATCCGTCCAAGCTTCGATGCCGCCCATGCCGGAGAGGTGGCGCCCGGCGAGGGCGGGATTCCGGGCCAGCTCGCCGATAAACCGCAGGGCGATGGGACGAACCGCATTGCCGCTGTATCCGCCGACAGCGGAATGGCCGCGAACAGCGGGGGAGGACACATAGGTATGCGGGTTGATGCCTACGACGGAGCGGATGGTATTGATCGCGGAGATCCCGTTCGCCCCGCCTCGAACGGCCGCTTCCGCGGCGGGGCTCATGACGGAGACATCCGGCGTGAGCTTGGCCAGAATGGGAATGGAGCAGGCGCTCCTGGCAGAGGCAGTGTAGGTTTCCACCAGCGCGGGAACCTGGCCGATGCTCTCCCCCAGACTGGGATCCACCATGTTTGGACAGGAGAAATTCAGCTCCACGGCGTCGGCGCCGCTTTCCTGGCACAGACGGGCCAGCTCGCCCCATTCCGCCTCATCCCGGCCCATGATGGAAGCAAGGATTACCTTGCCGGGATAGTTCTTTTTCAGCTGGCGGAAAATGTCCATATTTTCCGCAACGCTGTGGTCGGAAAGCTGCTCGATGTTTTTGAAGCCGATGATGCTGCCGTCGCTGCCGGTGATGGCGGAAAAGCGGGGGGAAGCCTCATGAATGTCCAGGGAACAAACCGTTTTGAAGGAGACTCCGGCCCAGCCGGCCTCAAAGGCCCGGGCACACATTTCATAATTGCTGGAAACGACGGAGCTGGACAGCAGAAAGGGGTTTTCCAACGGCACGCCGCACAGATCGCAGGCCAGGCGGGATTCATCCCCGGGGAGCGGAACGTCCATTTCCGGACGCACCTGATAATACAGCCGGTTGATCAGATCGTAGATGGGCACTTCGCCAGGGCGAAGACAGGCCTTTTCGCAGGGCCGTTTGCATTCAAAACAGGGGTTCGCCTCCGGGAGACTCAACGCGGCCGCGGCTTCGTTTCCAAACCAGATGCTGCGCAGGAGGGAGGAAACAGGCAGATGGGGACAGGCGTTGGCGCAGGGAGCATGAAAACACAGGGCGCATTGGATCATATCCGCTCGCCGGATGGTTGGATCGGTTTGAATCATGAAAGCAGTCCTCCTTAATGGCGGCTTGTGTAGTTGTCCGTGCAGGTGAATCAATTTATTATAATCGATCCCGGGAGCAGGCGCAACTCTTTTTTGCGCGCAACGACATCGGAGCCATCGGCGCTGAACCGGGTCAGTGTCTTCGGCAAGGGGTGAAGGAGAAGCAGGGCAGATTGAAAAGGGCGGTTGACAGGGAAACCGGACCGGTGCTATGCTTTCCCGAGGGCAGGACAGCGGACCGGCTCCGCGGTCCTGCGGTCATGAAGGAGGAAGAACATGACAGAACGGGACAGGCTGTCTGCGAAGGAAATCGAACGTCATCTTCAAACCCGGACGATCGGCAGGAAGCTGGAGATTTACGAATCGCTGGATTCGACCAACAACCGGGCAAAGACGCTGGCCGCGCAAGGCGCGCCCCATGGACAGGCTGTGCTGGCGGAGGAACAGAGCCGGGGCCGGGGCCGGCGGGGTCGCTCCTTCTTTTCTCCTCCGGGGACGGGCGTTTATTTCTCCTGCATCCTGCGGCTTTCCGACCTGTCGGACAGCGCGGGCCTGCTTACTTCGCTGGCCGCGGTGGCCGCAGCCAGAGCAGTGGAGGAGGTTTCCGGGCTGGATGTGCAGATCAAGTGGGTAAACGATCTGATTCTCCATGGAAAAAAGCTGTGCGGGATTCTCTGCGAATCCGGCATCAGGCCGGACAGCGGACGGCTGGACTGGGCTGTGATGGGAATCGGGATCAATGTTCAGCCTGTTGTGTTTCCGGCGGAGATCAGCGAAATCGCTACTTCCATCGGCAATGAAACCGGGAGATCCATCGATCGGAACCGACTGATTGCGGCGCTGTGCAACCATCTGGAGAACCTGCTGGGGGAGATGGAAAGCGGGGCGTTTCTGGCGGAATGTCGCAGACGGTCCTGCGTGCTGGGGCATGAGGTGACCGTTCTGGAAGGGGAGAAGACATACCATGCCTTCGCGAAGGATCTGGATGACCGGGGAAGGCTGGTGATCGAGCGGGACGGGGAGACCGTCGCGCTGGATTACGGAGAGGTTACGGTGCGTGTGCAAAAGGGAAGCGCGGGCCATGAAGCATGAAGGGTGAATCGCAAAGCGAAACGAAAACAGCGTAAAGAACGAACTGCAAAGCGCGAAGCAGGAAGGGCGAAGGGAGAAAACTGGATGGAAAAGACCGGACGGATGACGACCGCAGACATGACCCGCACGGCGGTCGCAACGGCGCTGATTTGCATCGCGGGGCCCCTGAGCATCGCGGCGGGACCGGTGCCCCTTTCGATGGCGACGTTCGCGGTATATCTTTCCGGCACCGTGCTGGGGGGCCGCCGCGGCGCCCTGGCAACGGGGCTGTATCTGCTGATCGGGCTGATCGGCATTCCGGTTTTTTCCGGGTTTACCGGGGGATTTCAGAAGCTGGCGGGGGTGACGGGCGGCTATCTGGTGGGATACCTGCCATGCGCTTTCCTGTCCGGTCTGGGCACAGAAAAGGCGGAGGCTTCCGGAGGAAGTTTCCGCCTGATTCCGGCGATGGTTCTCGGCACCCTTGCGCTCTATACCCTGGGCACGGCCTGGTTTGTGATGCAAACCGGGAACGGCCTGGGGGCCGCGCTATCCCTGTGCGTGCTGCCTTTCCTGCCGGGGGACGCAGCGAAGATGGTGGCTGTGGCGCTGCTGACCGGCCCCATCCGGAAAGCACTGAGGTTAAATCGGTAGGAAAAAGGCTTATCCGATCAGCTTGTCGTAGAGCGCAATATACTGCAGGGCGGACTGTTCCCAGCTGACGTCCTTTTCCATATCCCGTCGCACCATTTCGTCCCAATGCCAGCGGTCGGTGAAAAACACGGTTTTTGCCTCGTTTACGGCATTCAGCAGGTTGCCGGGCAGATACTGGCGGAAGGTGAACCCGTTGCCCGTGTTTTCCTCCGCGTTCCAGGGGAGGACAGTGTCCTTCAGGCCGCCGGTTTCCCGGACGATCGGGATCGTTCCGTATCGCATGGCAATCAGCTGTGTGAGGCCGCAGGGCTCGAACAGGCTGGGCACCAGGAAGGCGTCCGCTCCGGCATAGATGCGATGGGCGATGCCTTCATTATAAGTGATGTTGGCGCTGACACAGCCGGGATACTTGCTTTCATAATAGCGGAAGGCGTTTTCATATCGGGAGTCGCCTGTGCCCAGAACCACGACTTGGGTGTTTCCGTCCATGAGATTCGGGAAGATGGCGTCGATCAGATCCAGCCCTTTCTGATCCGTCAGGCGGGAAACCAGGCCCAGGACAAATTTCCTGTCGTCCTGATCCAGTTTCATTTCCTCCTGCAGAGCCCGTTTGTTGAACACCTTCTGATCCAGGAAAGTTTCCGCCGTATAGGGAGCGGCCAGCAGGGCATCCGTCCCGGGATTCCAGATGTCGATGTCGATACCGTTGACGATCCCGCTCAGCTTTGGCTGGTGATATCGCAGGTGGCTGTCCAGCCCCTCACCGAAGGACGGGGTCTGAATCTCGTCGGCATAGGTGGCGCTGACTGTGGTAATCCAGTCCGCCAGGGCCAGGCCGCCCTTCATCATGTTGCATTCCCGGTCATTGATTTTCAGCTCCGGATAATTGAACAGATAATCCGGGAGACCGGACCAGTATTTCAGATGGTCGATGCTGCAAATGCCCTGGAACCGCAGATTGTGGATGGTCAGGATGGATTTGGCTTTGCTGATGGGGGTACCCCAGAAGCGGGTTTTCAGATACAGAGGCGTCAGCGCGGCCTGCCAGTCGTGACAGTGGATGACATCCGGAATCCATTCCAGATAGTTCAGTACTGCCAGGGCGGCCTTGGAGAAATAGCAGTATTTCGGGATGTCCTCCCACAGCCCTGTATAGGGATTGCCCCAATCGAAAAATTCCTTGTTGTCGATGAAGTCGTAGATCACGCCGTCCCGCTCGGTTTCCATGATGCCGACGAAGAAGGTCCGCCCTTCCATGGTCAGATCCATCATGAAGGAGCCCTTCCATTCGAGATCCTCCTTATATTTCGCGGGCATACAGGCATAAAGAGGAAGGATGACCCGCACCTCGCATCCCTCCCGGATCAGGGCACGGGGCAGGGCGTACATCACATCGCCCAGGCCGCCGGTTTTGACGAAAGGATAGCACTCGGAGCCCACGAAGGCAATTCTGCGGGGGGAAGGGATGGGGGAGCTGTCGGTCATGACCGCTGTGGTTTCCGTCATGGTTTATTCCTCCTGTTCGCGTCGGTTGATGAAATTGTCCCGATCCGCCGAACGGATCGTCCGCTGTTTTCAGTATACCACAGATGCCCCTCCAAAAGCGAACCTTTTTTTCGCGGAGATGACCTTGCGATTCGCAGGGGAGCATGGTATGATAACAACGGGACCGGACGGAACAAATGGAAAAGGAGATTCAGAATCATGGTCAGCCAGATCAGAAAACGGGAAGAAATCGAAGCAAAATACAAATGGGATCTGACCCATATTTACGCGGATGATGAGGCATGGCGGAAGGATTACGAAGCGGTGAGCGCCCGGGTAGCGGAGGCGGCGGCCTTTGACGGAAAGGTGGCGGAGAATCCGGAAGAGGCGATCCGGACGGTTTACGGCCTGTATGACCGGATTATTCCCCTCTACGAATATGCCTTTCTGCGGAAGGAGACGGACAACGCGGACTCCACGGCGCAGGGACTGAAGGATCAGGCACTTCGTCTTTACGTCACGGCCATGACGGCCACCGCCTTTCTCCAGCCGGAGCTGCAGGCTTTACCGGAGGAGCGGCTGCGGGCCATGATGACGGATCCCGCAATGGAGGATTACGACGCCATGCTGCGGCAGGTGCTGCTGCAGAAGCCGCATACCCTGCCCAAGGAACAGGAAAAGCTGATCGCCATGATGGGCGAGCTGGCGGAGGCACCGGACGGGATTTTCACGGCCCTGACGGAGGCGGATATGAAACTGCCACCCATCCGCATGCCTGACGGTACGGAGCAGGAGCTGACGGAGGGCAACTATTCCACATTCATTCATCATCGGGATCGGGACGTGCGGCGTCAGGCATTTATGAACCTGATGACCACCTACGCTTCCTTCGGCAACACCATCGCGGCCACCTATGCCGCCAGCGTCAAAAAGGATCAGTTTATGGCGCAGGCCCATCATTACGACAGTGCCCGGCAGGCGGCCATGAAGCCCCTGGAGATTCCGGAGAGCGTCTATGACAATCTGATTTCCGTCATTCATGAATACCTGCCGGTTTTGCAGGAATATCTGAAACTGCGCAGGGAACGCCTGGGCCTGGAAGAGCTGCATATGTACGATCTCTATACGCCGATCGTTTCCGGCTTTGAGATGAACCTGCCCTATGAGGAAGCATTTGATCTGGTGCTGAAGGGCCTCAAACCTATGGGGGATGATTATCTCGAAAAGCTTCGGGAAGCCCGGGACAACAGGTGGATTGATGTTTATCCGGCCCAGGGAAAGTCCTCCGGCGCGTTTTCCGCGGGAAGCCTTCGGGAGGTGCATCCCTATGTGCTGCTGAACCATAACGACAACCTGGACAGCGCCTTCACCATCGCCCATGAACTGGGACACAGCATGCATTCCTTTTACAGCAACAACGCCCAGCCTGCCCCCAAGAGCGATTACAGCCTGTTCGTGGCGGAGGTGGCTTCCACCTGCAACGAGGCGCTGATGATGCGATCTCTGCTGGATACGATGACGGAAAAGGACGCCCGGGCCTTTTTGCTGAATTATTTTCTCGAACAGTTCCGAACCACCTGCTTCCGGCAGACCATGTTTGCGGAATTTGAGAAAATCAGCCACGACATGGCTCAGCGGGGAGAGCCGCTGACCAGGGAAAGTCTCAGCACAGCCTATCTGAAGCTGAATGAAACCTACTATGGCGAGACCTGCTTCGTTGATCCGGAAATCGCCTCGGAATGGATGCGGATTCCGCATTTTTATCGGGCCTTCTATGTTTATGTATATGCCACCGGCCTGTGCGCGGCCATCGCCCTCAGCGATCGGATTCTGAAGGAAGGGGAGGCAGCCGTTCGGGATTATCGGAAGTTTCTCAGCGCCGGATGCAGCGTGCCGCCCATTGAGGCGCTGAAGCTGGCGGGGATTGACATGAGTTCTCCGGAACCGATCCGCCAGGCGATGGAAGTGTTCCGGGAAATCGTGGAGAAAATGAAACAAATCTAAGACGGTTCCTAAGATGAGCCATGTGCGGATTTGAACAGAAAGGGTACCGATGATTCAGAAAATCCCGACGAAAACAATGCTTCGCCGGGAAGGAGTTACCAGTCCGGATAATTTTCCGGATAGGGCTCGATGCCCAGGGCGTATCGCACTTCTTTCTCCAGCTTTTCATTGCTGAGCGTGACGGGAATCGCTTCCACGTCTTCCATGACGCCCACAGCGGCAAACTTCGGATCGTCAATGCTGTTGATCATCAGGAAGGGAATGTTGTCAAATTCCGCGTGATCCACCCGGTAATA
>CADBLV010000341.1 GCA_902795555.1 uncultured Eubacteriales bacterium
AGACCGGATGCAGCACGCTCTCGCTGGAAAGGGCCTGGCGCACGGAATCGAACACCTCTCCCGCGGCTTTCTCCCGGGGAAGGCGGTGGCTGTGAATCAGCTGCTTCGGCTTCTGGGCATAGCGCAAAACGGCCGAGGGATCCGGAAGCGTCCGGAACACCAGCGCGGTATACCAGGCATCGTTCAGCGCGTTGTGAAAGGACATGTGCTCGTCCGGCTCGATGGCCATCATCTCCATCGCGGCCTTCAGGCCCGATCGATCCTTCAGGTTGTGCACATCGCTGAACAGTCGCTGGATGTCGCACAGGGGCGGCAGGGGAATGTCCCCGCATTCGAAAAAAGCAATGTTCTGATACAGAACGCTCACGTCGTCGCATCCCCAGGTCAGCAGCACATAGTCATCGCCGCACCAGGCGACAAACTGTTCCAGCGCTTCCCGGAAATTCGGGGCGCCGGCCAGCGCTTCCGCGTCCAGACCGGTCATCCGGCGGATGCGGGGATGAATCCGCAGATAGTGGGTTGGGGCGATGGGGATGGAAATCTGATCCGCGATGTTCAGATCCGGCCCCAGTTTCACCGCGCCGATCTGGATCATTTCAAAAATCAGCCGGTCGCCCACCTTTTTGTATGTGGCGCTTTGATAGGATATCGGCTGATTCCATTCCAGGTCAAGAATGATATACGTCATGTCGTCCTCTCCGATGAGATATTTGCCGCCCGTGCGGCGGACTGACCGGCTGTCAGGCCGGTGCTCCAGGCGATTTGCAGGTTATATCCACCCGTGTGAGCGTCTACATCGAGCATTTCCCCCGCAAAAAACAGATTGCTGTGCAGCTTTCCGCCCATCGTGCCGGGATCAACCTGCTTCACGGAAACGCCGCCCCGTGTGACCACCGCCTCCGCCAGGGGACGGGGAGCGCTGATCCGGAGAGGAAGCGCCTTCAGCCCGCCGCACAGAGCAGCCCGCTGCGCCACAGAAACCTGATTGCAGGCCGTGGCGGCGGAAACCCCGCAAATTCCCGAGAAAGCCTCCGCCATCTTTCCCGGCAGGAGCCCGGGAAGCACCGTGCTCAGCTGTTTCCGGTTTCCGGCCAGCAGCTCCCGCCGAAGCCGGGCGTCCACCTGCTCCGGGGTCATTCCGGGCTTCAGATCCAGCGTCAGCGAAGCCCGGGCCAGGTCCTCCGGCAGATGGCAGCTGGCTTCCAGCACCAGCGGCCCGGACACACCGAAATGAGTGAAAAGCATTTCGCCCAATTCCTGCCAGACTGTTTTTTTCCCCACCTGAAGCGACAGGGAGACATTTTTCAGGCTCAGCCCCTGCAGGGCTCGGGGCCAGGCCTCGGCGGTTTCCAGTCCAACCAGCACCGGTGAAGGGGGAATCACGGTGTATCCCGCTTCTTCGGCCAGCCGGAATCCGTCTCCGGTGGACCCGGTGGCCGGATAGCTCATTCCGCCCATGGCAAGCACGACGGCATCCGCAGCAAGAAATGAACCGTCTGCCAGCATCACGCCTTCAACCCGTCTCCCGGGGCGCTGCGGACAGGCGCCGGACGGCGCCGCGGACGGGGGCTGCCCGTCCCGGAAGCGGAGCGAGGAGATCTCCGTGTTCAGCAGAATCTTCACTCCCGCCCCGCGCAGCAGGGAGGCCAGGGCCCGCGTGACATCGCTGGCCTTTTCCGAAGCCGGGAACACGCGCCGCCCCCGCTGGACCGTTACGGGACATCCGGCACTTTCCAGCAGGGCCATCATATCCCGGGGTCCGAAACGGGTCAGCGCACTGTAGAGAAACCGGGGATTTCGGGGAACCTGGGCGAGAAACTCGTCTACGCCGCAGTCGTTGGTCAGGTTGCAGCGCCCTTTCCCGGTGATATAGATCTTTTTCCCCAGCTTTTCGTTATGCTCGATCAGGGTTACGGAAGCGCCGGCACGGGCAGCCCCGATGGCCGCCATCAGCCCGGCGGCGCCGCCGCCCGCGATGATGACGTCAGGCATATTGGCTCCTCCTATCGATATATATTATACAGAAGTTTTTTCATTTGTAAAAGGGAAAATCGCACATCTGGCAAAACCGGCCCGAATGCGGTATAATGAGCGAAGGGCGCGGGAGCGGCTTGCCCCGGTCCCGGCGATGAAAGGAGAAAAACAAATGGCGCGTCCGAAGCGAACGATTCTGGAATACCGCAGCTACCATCTTCCGGCGGAATTTCCGCTTCTGGTGCTGACCGGCGACCGCTGGCATATCAGCCCCGTCCCGGGCGAGCATCTGCATGTGCATAACTGCCTGGAAATCGGCCTGT
Source organism: uncultured Eubacteriales bacterium (assembly GCA_902795555.1). The sequence goes on from CADBLV010000341.1 coordinate 2,298, forward strand.
GTCACACGGACGGCGGAACCATGATTTTCGACCGCCAGCAGATCCATTTCGACGCCGGGGATGTGACCTGCGTTGCCCGGAACGTTCCGCATACGACCTGGTCCGATCCGGATACGGCCAGCCTCTGGAGCTATCTTTTTCTGGATCCGGAAGCCCTGCTGGGCGATACGGCCCTGACGCAGATTCCGGGTCTGCCGGATATCCTCCGCTTTCTGACGGACTGCCATATCATCCTCAAAGGGGAGGAAGCCGGATGGGCGGCAGCGCTGATCAACCGGATCATCCGGGAGATGGAGGAAGCCGCCCCGGGATATCAGCGATGCGTCCGGGGGCTTTGCACAGCCCTGCTCACCGTGCTTCTGCGGGCCTACGGTCAGGAGGAAAGCAGTCAAACCTGCGACCCCTATATGCAAACCCTGGCCCCCGCGTTCAATTACATCCATGAACATTATATGCAGGAGTTTCCCCAGGATATCCTGGCGGAGGTATGCCATCTGAGCCCCACTCATTTTCGTCGGCTTTTCCGGGAGCAGACGGGAACATCTCCCCTGGATTTTCTGCATCAGACCCGGGTGCTGAAAAGCTGTGTCCTCCTGCGCTCCTCCGCTCATTCCATCACGACGGTGGCGGGAATGGTGGGATATAATTCTGTCACCAGTTATAATCGTCATTTCAGCAGAGCCATGGGCTGCAGCCCCATCGCCTGGCGGAAGGCGGCGGGAAGCCAGGCGCGGCCGTCCCTCCTGACCTTCACCGGCTGGACGGAGGCGGAGGTTATCGACCCGCGGGAGGAAGAGGAAGAAACCTGAGTTCAAACGGTTTGAGCGTCACCGTTTCCGTGCCCGCCGGATATCGTGCGGACACCCGAAGCTCCGTTTCTCCGTTGTTGATTAACGCCAGCGTACGGCTGGACGGGAACCAGGCGCATTCCGCCATGGGATGATCACAGATACCGGCCAACGCGCCGTCCCTCCCGGTGAGGCACAGCAGCATGTCCAGCAGCATCCGGGCCGCGGCGGGGCTGTATGCAAATCCGCCCCAGTAGGCCGCTTTCCCTTTTCCGAAGGCATGCATGGTCATCAGGGGCGTTTCGCCATCCGCCAGATACACCTCCGTATCCGGATCGATGAGCCGGATGCCGTCCGTTTTCCGACAGGCACCTTCCGCCACGGGGAAAGGCGCTTTTTTCGTTTCAAAGGGCCAGGGCATATGGCAGGCATATTCGCCGCGGTTCTGATCCACGCCGAAAACCGGCGCCAGGGCGAATCGGGTGTCCAGCCCTTCAGTCGCGGAAGGTTCCTGCACGCCCAGCAGGCTGCCGCCCTCATAGACAAACCGGGTGATTTCTGCCGTAACGTCCGGATTGTTCCAGGCATCCCCGCCGCTCCAGGCGTCTCCCGCCTCCCCGGCGCAGAGCAGCACGTCCGCATCCCGCAGCGCCCCGGAAAGGACATCTTCAAAGCTGATAAACCGAACCTTTACGGGCAGGCCGGACAGCGCCTCGTTCAGATGAATCAGCACGTGGCCGTCCGTCTCGTGAAAATGGCCCGAGAGCGTCCAAGATCGAAGCGCTCCCCATACGTGCAGCACCGCAACCTTTACGGGAAGCTCCGCTGGAGCGCCTTCCGCGTGCAGGGCTTTGATCCGGCGGAAAGCCACGGCCATCTCTTCTACGGCATCATTAAATGCTTCCTGTCCAATCGTCAGATGCAGATAGCCGCCCAGGCCGATCCGGTCCACGGACTCCCGCAGCAGCGCCCGGCGCACGTGCAGCCAGTAGGCCAGCGCGTCCTTTTCCGGATGTCCCCCTTCGGAGAAGGTGGGCAGTCCGCCGAGGCCTACGGGAAACAGATAGGGATGGAAGCGAATTTCGTGAACCGGAACCTGTGCCCCTGCGCACAGACGGCATTCAAATCCGGAAAACACGCATTTGATCAGCCCGTCAAATCCGATGCCGGGGAAGTACGGCCCCCACGGCTCCATCCCGACCCAGCTGTCGTCATAGAAAACATATGCCTCTTTTCCGTAGGCATGAATGATGTCGACCAGTTCCTTCGCTTTTTCCGCCACGAAGCGCTGGATGAAATCCATCCAGGGCTGCTTGTTCGGCGTCGGAGGCCGGTGGGTGGCCTGCAGCTTTCCCCGGTTGATGAAGTCCTCGGCGGTGAGATGGATGCCGGTTTCCGCCTCAAAAGCGTTTAAAGCCGCGGGGCTCACCGTAAAGTCATAGCTGGCCCAGTCCACAAATCGGGTGGGCCGCCGGGGATCATCGCCGAAAATCCAGACAAAATTATAAAACAGGGACGTCAGCCGAACGACGTTTGTCGCCGGGTTTTCTTCGCACCAGCGCCGCAGCCACCCTGTCAGATACGTCCATGCCAGGGGGTGACGGGGATCCAGCTGCCTGAGGTGCGCCGAGGTCCAGTGGTTCGTGGTGTGGTTGTACATGTTGATCTCTTCCCAGATCCGCCAGCAAAGGAAGGAAACTGTGTATCGGTGCCACGGCACACATCCGGAGATCCGGACCCGCGTCCCGTCCCAGTTCCATTGGGCGCGGGGGATCCGGATGCCGGCTGTCCGGTCCCAGACCTCCCAGAACGCCAGGGCCTCCGGGGTGTCGTTGATCTGAAACTGTTCTTTGAAATATCCCTCCAGCGGTTCGATTTCTGCCTCTTCATCGGTGGCCAGATGCGCCTCGGAGGAAAGAAAAACCTGCTGCTGGGTTTCCGGATGGGCCTCGGCGAAGGCGTTGTGCTCCCGGATGATACAGATGGTGGAATAAATCCGGTATCCGGCGGAGGTGATCTCCGGGCTCAGCTTTGTTCCGTCGGAATCCCGAATGACGTCTGCGCCCCATTTTTCCGCCATTTTCAGAGTCAGTGCCTCATATCCGGATTCTCCGGGCAGTGTAAATCCCCCGTGATGAAAATCATTCATGGATGCGTTCTCCTTCCGACATTTCGCTTGCGCATTTCCGATCGGCCGCCCCGCTTCGCACGAAGCCCGGTTCCGTTTTTTCACTATTATCAGAATATCAGAAACGCGGGATTCTTTCCCCGCAATCCGGTAGAATCCCTGTGCAGATTTGACCATAATCGCCTGCAGTGCACATTCCTGCATTTCTTCTGTATAAATCTTGACATTTCCGCGGCTGACCCCGTATAATACCCTATCATATTTCCCCGCCCCTAAGCGGGGACAGAACCAAGAAGGAGGACATATCCCCATGAAGAAACTTGTTTCCCTGTTGCTGGCGCTGACGCTGGTGCTCGGTCTGGCGAACATTGCCGTGGCCGACAGCGCTCCGGCCTACAAAATTGCCATCATGACCGGTACCACCTCCCAGGGCGAAGAAGAATGGTACGCCGCCAACAAGCTGGCTGAAGAGAATCCGGGCAAGGTCATCCATGACACCTATCCGGACGCCTTCTCCTCCGAAGTGGAAACCACCATTTCCAAGCTGATCGCCTTTGCCAGCGATCCGGAAGTGAAAGCCATCATCTTCGTTCAGGCCGTTCAGGGCGCCACCGCCGCTTTCACGCAGATTGCCGGCGAAATGGGCCGGAATGACATCCTCTTCATCGCGGGCGTTCCCGCGGAAGATCCGGCGGACATCTCCGCTGTGACCGACATCGTGCTGGCCAATGACGAAATCGGCTGCGGCTATCAGGTGGCTGACCTGGCCAAGGGCTGGCACTGCGACGTGCTGGTGCACTATTCCTTCGCCCGTCACCTGTCCTACGAGACCATCGTGGCCAAGCGCGACGCCATGAAGGCCGCCGCCGGGAAGTACGGCGTGAAATTCGTCCAGCGCGATTGCCTCGATCCGGTGGGCGAGGAGGGCATGGAGGCCGCGCGGGATTTCATGCTGGAGGACGTGCCGAAGGTCATGGAGAAGTATGCCGGCAAGAAGGTGTGCTTCTACTGCACCAACTGCGGTCTGCAGGTTGCGCTTCAGCAGGCGATCATCAATGAGCCCAATGCCTACTATGCTCTCCCCTGCTGCCCGAGCCCCTATCACGGATTCCAGGAAGCCTTCGGCCTGACCGCCTCCTACGGCAACATCAACGGCGCGATCAAGGGCGTGGCCAAATACCTGAAGGCCCATGACGCCGTGAACCGCTTCTCCACCTGGGCGCTGCCGGTGAACATGTGCATGATCGACGCCGGCTTTGCGTACGCCCGCGCCTGGGCCGAGGGCAGGACCGA
>CADBLV010000342.1 GCA_902795555.1 uncultured Eubacteriales bacterium
ATAGATCATCATGGCAGCAGCAATAAACTCTCCGTCTTTTTCAGCCCAGAAGATCTGAGCATTCTGCGCTAAATCTTGCGAAACAGACTGATAAAACGACGGTTCGAAATAATAGTAATCGGCCGCATGATTTCTGTCCATTGTGGTGTTATATATTTTTCGGAATTGTTCGTATACATCCGGAGACCGGTCATGATATACACGAACATTATTGTTTATCGCTTTCCGAATTCTGTTTCTGTTTTCAGAAGTTAGATTCTTCCATATTTCTTCCGGTGAAGAAAGATCCATGTGAACAACCTCGCCCAGGCAGACGATCTCATAGAAGTCTCTGCACGCTTCATGGTTATTCAACAAAGGATGAAAACGGACAACCTCACAGATGATCCCGTTGTCTTCCAACCAGCTGAAGTAGGCCCGAAACAGGTCTTCTACTTTCTCCCCCTCTATCAGCCAGCCTCCATAACCATAGGGGGTAGAAAAGTCGAAATAAGAGTCTTCTTCAATCACACCATGAAAGCCGGGAGCTTTCGCTATATCGCGCTTCATGACAACATTGATGCCGCGAGTACTGACGTCATCATAGAAAAAGAGGAGCGGTTCCCCGTCCCCATGGATTTGATATGCTTTGACATAGCTGCTCAGCCAGTAGACATCATAATCCCGAAAGGAGCGGACTATCGTATCCCACTTTTCAGCCTCATCGAGTGTATAAACGCTGAGCACTTTTAAAACCTCACTATCATGTCTGCGTACTAGACGATTTCCTTGCGAAACTGAATCCGTTCTTTCCCATAACCAATATTCTCATATAAGCGAACGGCATCCAGATTATCTGCTTCGGCATGAAAATATACAGCGGGAAACCCTGATTCTTTTGCTCTTTTTTCAATCAGTGCAATTAGTGTTTTTCCGATTCCCCTGCTCCGGTACCCTTCTTTCACGGTACATTCACTGATATACATCCTGCATTCATCCCGAAAGGGATGGGGATAAGCCCAAATATAGCCGACGATCTTATTTTCTTCGAAAGCGCCATAGGCAACACAGGTGCCGGTAGTCAAATGGGAAATCAGATCTCCGATTTTTTCATTAGCCTGATCAAAGGAACAGTGTTCGAGACTGGACCATGTCTGCATATTCCCATAGTAGAACTGCGCGATCTCATGCCGATACTGCCGAGCGGTTTCCGCAGTCAATTCTTCAATTGTCACCATCTCTTACCCCTGCTCGATGTTAATATGAATCAGGTCTTCGATCTGCATGGCCACACGCATCTGTTCTGCAGCATCAGAGAAGCACAAATCCACATAGCCAATGTCAAAAGAACCGTCACAGGTTTTTTCTATCTGATCCCCGATCGCAGGGTCGACCTGAATCCGACAGATGCGATCGGAAATCGAATTGTCTACTGTAAGCCCTCCGAAGCTGCCGCTGACGTGAGGATAGAGCATATGATGGATCATAAGCTTCGCTTTTCTTAACTGACCTTGAAGGGAATCCCAATAATCATCGTCCCCCATCGCCGTTGTGACCAGCAGACGGGTCAAGTCGATCCCGCAGGATTCCTGAACATACCGGGGAAGATCGTTCCCGCCCTGTCTGGGATTCAGCTCGATCAGGAATGGCTCATCATCCTCAGTGAAGTACATCTCAATGTTGTATTCTCCATGAACGATTCCGGCAGAGCGGAACGCTCTGGTCAAAGCTTCTTTCAGCTGACAGATCCGTTTCTCTTCCTCCTGCAAGGGGAAGACATAGGTCATCGGGATCATCGGTAAATCCGAACTCCGTATGGTTTGAAAAAGGCCATCCCACAGTATTTCCCCGTGATGGAGGAAGATCTCCCCTTCAATCACAGATCGTACCGGCATCGGAATATATTCCTCCGCGATTGCCTTTCCGTTTCGCGATACGCTTCTCGCTGCATGAATCGCTTTTCTGATCGTATCATGATCAGATGGATCGTTTATGACAGCAACACATCTTGTTCCAGAACTCTCATCCGGCTTGATCACGATCGGAAATGCCAGAACATCTTGATCCTTCAACAGCTGCTCCAGGGACGCATCCGGCAGGACTGCCGGTGCAAACAGGCCCTCCTTCTTCTGTAAGGAACGAAAGCTGCTTTTCGAGGAAAGTGTCGCAACTGCGTTTTCCGGATTACCGACAAGCCCCAGTTGATTCGCAATATATGCGGCATCGCACATGGCATATTCAGAGTTGGCGACAATGCCGTCAACCTGTCTGCTTTTTGCCGCGTTCAGAAGGCCGTTTCTGTCTTTGGTACTCACCGGGAGGAATTCATCTGCCAAAAGCACCCCCGGGGCTGAAGGATTCAAATCACAGACGATCGTATGATAACCCTCTTTTTTTGCCGCCTCAATCAGAGGAAGCTGAGCTTTCCCCGCCCCGATCATCATGATGGTTTTCATGGAAAGTATTCCTTATTGTCGGTATGGCAGCGACGATAAACCCGGGTTGCCCGATACAAAGCATCTAATACCAACGGACTCCTGCTTCTCGCAAAGAGAGAGTTCATTTTCGTGTTCCGTGAGTATGAGGGATCGCGAA
>CADBLV010000343.1 GCA_902795555.1 uncultured Eubacteriales bacterium
CGGAATGTCCTTCAGAAGCAGCACCGGCCCCGTGTATTCCGGCAGGAGCTCAAGCAGGCTTTCATCCGTGATGAGCAGCTTTGCCTTTGCGTCGTTCACCATATACCGCAGGCGCTCCGGGGGATAGCCCGGATCCAGAGGCTGATAGGCCGCGCCGGCTTTCAGGGCGCCCAGGGCTGTCACCGCCATGTATTCGCTGCGGGGAATCAGGATCGATATCACGTCCTCCGGGCCGATGCCGAGATTCCGCGCGTATGCCGCGATCCGATCGCTGAGGGCGTCCAGCTCCCGGTACGTCATCCGGTTTTCGCCGCAGATCAGGGCCGTTCTTTCGGGATTCTGTCCGGCAGCGCGGCGGAACAGCGTCACGATGTCCGTCTCCTCCACCGGTTTTTCCGTATGGTTGAAACCCTTCAGCTCCGTCCGCCGCTCTTCCGTCAGCAGGGAGATCTGCTCCGGTTTTTCATTTCGCAGCAGCGCCCGCAGGACGGTTTCCATGCTTTCCATGATGGAGCGGATATGCCATTCCTCATACCGTTCCGTGGCATATTCACAGCCGATCCGGAAGCCATCCTCCGTGTCGAAGACGAAGAAGGTCAGGGCGGCTTTCACGGCCTGGGGCCGGATTTGTTTGCTTTCCGCCGGATGACCGCCTACGGTGAAGGCCGTCCCGATGGATCCTTCATAAACAAACAGAATGTCGGCCCGGACGCCGAAGGTTCGGGAAACCTCCGCGAAGGAGTAAATGTCGTTCGCCATGGAATCGGAGAGCTGATGCCCCAGGCGGCTGACAAAGTCCCGCCCGCTTTCGCCGGCGCTGATCCGGCAGACCACCGGCAGCGTATGCACAAACATGCCCACCGATTCGGCCAGCCTGGAATCGTTCCGGCCGTTGTATACCGTAGTATAGACGCAGTCCTTCCGGCCCAGGAACCGGGCCAGGGTCAGCCCGAAGGCCGCGTTCATCAGCGCGTTGACGGTGGTTTTTCCCTCCCGCAGGAAACGCTCCGTCTCCTGCCGGTTCAGGGTGATATACCGATCCAGGAGCCCGGTTTCGCTCCGGGCTTCATTCCGGTCCCGGACGGGCAGACAGTCCGGATCCACATCCCTCAGCAGCTCTTCGTACCAGGCTTTTGCCTCTTTGTATTCCGATCCCCGGCGCAGCTGCTCCTCGTCCAGCGCCGCCTCATAGCCGGTGTAGCTTTCCTTTTTCAGCGTTTCACCGCCGTAGGCCTTTTCCAGATCCCGCATGAAGATACCCAGGGATTCCCCGTCGAAAACCAGATGGTGGAAGTCCAGAAACAGGTGGTTCACATCTTCGTCGTGAATCAGCGCAATGCGGGCCAGCGGCTCCTTCATCAGCCTGAACGGCCGCACCAGACCGGCAAAGCCCAGGGGCAGCGCGCTCTTTTCCGTCTCTTCAATTTCAGGGGCGGCATCATCATCGCGCACCATCGTGATTTCTCCGCCGGATCCGGCGGCCAGGCGGGCCTTCAGGAAAGGATGAGCGTTTACCGCGGAGACCAGCGCTGTTTTCAGGCGTTCCATGTCCACGGCCGGATCCAGCTTCAGCAGCAGCGGAATGTTGTAGGCCGTCGAATTCGGGCTGGCCAGGCATTCCACATAGACGCCCTGCTGCACACCGGAGAGCGGATAGGATTGCCGGACGGCATTGCAATGGCCGTTTTCCGCCGCTTCGGAGATATGTCCGAAATACGCCGCGATATCCCGCACCGTATGCAGATCTTTCATTTCCCGGGTGCGCACAGTGCGCCGGAAAGCTTTGCTCAGTAGCACGCTCAGCTGCATCGCCCCCAGGGAAGTCAGCCCCGCATCCTCCAGATCCGTTGTGACACCGAAATCCCGATGTCCCAGCGCCTCCGCCGCGCAATCGAAGACCAGACGCTCCGCATCCGTAGCCGGCGCTTCATGGGAAGCCTCCTCCCGCCGGGGCTTCGGCAGGGCCCGCCTGTCGACCTTCTGATTCTGAGTCAGGGGAATCGCGTCCAGCTGCATGGTTACGGAAGGAACCATATAGGACGGCTTTCGCTCCCGGATGAAGGCGTTCAGAGACGGGACGTCCACCGGAACGCCGGACACCACATAGGCCGCCAGATACTTCATACCCGTGCGTTCATCCGCAAAAGCCGCGACCGTCGCATCGGTGATCCCCGGATATTCCCGGATGACGCCTTCCACTTCCGCCAGTTCGATCCGGAATCCCCGAACCTTGACCTGCCCGTCGTTCCGGCCGATGAAATCAATCCGGCCGTCCCCCAGGCGGCGCACCACGTCACCCGTTCGATAGACCCGGTCAAACCCGGGCTCGCGGCAGAAGGGGTTGGGAATGAAGACCTGAGCCGTTTTCTCCGGCAGGTGCAGGTATCCCCGGCCTACACCGAGGCCCGCGATCCACAGTTCGCCGGTCGCGCCGGGCGGCAGTTCATGCCCTCCTTCGTCTACCACATATACTTTGGCATTGGTGATCGGGAAGCCGATGGGAACCCTGTCATAAAGCCTGTCCACTTTCTGTCCGGTGGTCATGCAGGTGCATTCCGACGGGCCGTAACCATTGATGAGGGTATATCCCTTCGGCGGTTCCACCGGCACCAGTTTTTCTCCGCCCACCGTCATGTGGGTGATGCCGCTGTCCGGGAACCGGGCCGCGTACATCCGGCCCATCTGGGTCGTCATGAACACGTGGGTCACGCCGTTGTCCGTATAATACTGATTCAGAAGCAGGAGATCCATCCGCAGCTCTTCCGGCACGACGCAGACCGTTGCTCCGGTCGTCAGCGCGGGCCACATGTCAAACGCGTTGGCATCAAAACCGAAGCTGGCGTAAGCCGCCACCACGGATTCAGGCGTCAGGCTGTAATACTCCCGATACCACAGGCAGAGATTGACAAAGTTCCGATGGGTCAGCATGACTCCCTTCGGCTGGCCGGTGGTTCCGGAAGTATAGAGCAGGATGAACAGGTTCTCCGGCTTCAGCCCGGTTTCGGGGATCCCGCTTTCCGGCAGCGACGGAATGTCCTTCAGAAGCAGCACCGGCCCCGTGTAATCCGGAAGCAGATTTCGCAGGTTTTCATCCGCGATGAGCAGCTTTGCCTCCGCGTCGTTCACCATATACTGCAGCCGCTCCGGGGGATAGCCCGGATCCAGGGGCTGATAGGCCGCTCCCGCCTTCAGGGCGCCCAGAGCCGTCACCGCCATGTATTCGCTGCGGGGAATCAGAATGGAGATTACGTCCTCCGGGCCGATGCCGAGATTCCGCGCGTATGCCGCGATCCGATCGCTCAGCCTGTCCAGTTCCTGATACGTCATCCGGTTTTCAGCGCAAATGAGGGCGGTCCGCTCGGGATACCGCTTCGCGCTTCGGCGGAACAGCGTCACAATGTCCGTTTCCTCCACCGGCTTTTCGGTTCGGTTGAATCCGTCCAGCATACGCGCGCATTCATCGGAAACCGGGATGATCTCCCGAAGCGTTTCTCTGACAAAGAACTCCCGTACGATCTGCACATAGGTCTCCATGAAACTTTCGGCCCAATCCCTGCTGTAGCTGTCGCTCCGGAATCCCAGATGAATCCGGTATCGTCCCGGCGCGTCCTGGCTCACTTCGAGAAGCAGGGGCACAGCTTCAATATGCGCCTCATCATAGATCCGCTCCACATCCACGTTCCACCCGCTGATCAGTTCCTCCTTCATCAGCTTCCCGTGGTAACCAAACGAGATTTCCGGCTTCAGCCCGAAGGTTTCCGCCAGTTTCAGATAGGGATATCGCGCAAAAACGCGGCTTTTTTCCTGTTGTTCCTGCACCTGCTTCAGGAAGCTGTCGACCTTTTCCGGGTCTTTCAGGTTCATCCGCACGGGCATGGTGCGCACGAGCATCCCTACGGTGTTCGCGGTTGCTTCGTCACGCCCGGCGGCAATCGTGTTAAACAGGATATCCTCCTGCCCGGTAAAAACCGAAACCAGATATCCGAAGGCCGCGGTGAAAAACGCGGAAGTCGAACACCCCGCCCGATGCCGCAGCGCTGAAAACGCGCTTTCGTCCAGCTCCGCATAGCGGGTCAGCCATCCCTGACTTCGGGTTTCATCCCATCGGTCGGGTTCCGGCGCACAGCCCGGCTCGCAGCCGGTCAGCAGATTCTGCCAGTAGGCCAGCGCCTCACCGGCCTGGGCGGACTGAAGCCAGCTTTCCTCTATCTCTGCCAGCTCAAACAGACTCACGCGCTCCTTCTCCGGCTCCCCGCCGTCGATCGCCCGGCGCACGTCTTGTTCGAGGACTCTTCCGCTTGTTCCGTCGAACACCAGATGATGGATATCCTCGAACAGGCAGGTTTCCGACGGCGTGACGTAGATTTCGAAGCGGGCCAGCTTTCCTCCGTTTAAGTCAAAGGGGCGGACAAGCGATTTCTTCCGCCCGGCAAACTCCGCGTCGCTCATGGTATATACCGGGACCTCCGGCGGCGTTTCGTCGGTCTTCAGATAAACCGTTCCGTCCTGATCTTCCGTCAGCACGGCATTGAGCGCGGGATGCGCGGCCACGGCCTTCAGAACCGCGTTTTTCAGCTGATCCGGGTCTGTGGACTGGTGAATGTGCCCTAAAAAGGGAAGATTGTATATGGTTGATTCGGGAAAGGCGATACATTCAAGATAGAGGCCCTGCTGGGCGCCGGTCAGTTTTGCTTTCACCGTTTTCACTCCCTCTTTATGACTTCAGTCTTTTATACGTCAGGATCTTTTTTACGGCAGTACCTTTTTTCTTCAGTTACTGGGCGTTATTTGGGATAGCGTATTATATCATACAATCGGCGCTGTCACAAAAACAGGATCGCGTAAAAATCTTCCGAGGGGGATATTCGATCAGGACTCCGTTCGGAAGGAGAGATACAGTCTGTTCCTGTCATCCTTTCGCTCGTATCGCATGGAGGAAGCGGACCGGCGGATGATATTCAGCCCCATACCGCCTTCGTCAAGCTCATCAAATGTTTTTTCCTCTGCCTTCACGGCTGTCGGATCATAGGGGATTCCGTCATCCGTAAAAGTCAACTGAAGCTCAGCGCCCAGCTTTCTGCAGGAGAAAGCCAGCGTCTTTGCGCCTGAATACGCAACGATGTTCGAAAGCAGTTCGTCGCATACAAGCAGGGCCCTGCGGGTGTCAGGCGTATTTCCGGCCGTTCTGAAGACGATTTTTTTGATTTTGTCAAAGGAAGACAGATCGACAGGGAGCGCGCTCATGCTGTCGTCCGACCGGCGCAGGACCAGCACCGCCATGTCGTCAAAAGGCTCACTGCCGTCGCAGAACTGCCCTACGGCGTGACTGACACGGATCACCGGATCATCCTCCGATCCTTCTTCCGCCGAAGGCGCCTGAACCGCATTCAGCAGCCGGTCCGTTCCGAAAAACGCATGCTGCGGATTCACAGCTTCCGTTACGCCGTCTGTATAGAGCAGGATGCCTTCTCCGTCGGAGAGCTGCAGGCTTTCATCCCGGAATTCTGCGTCTTCAAACAGCCCCAGGGCCATTCCGCTGCTCGGATGCAGATATTCCGGCTTTTCGGCCAGCAGCACGGGAAGGGTATGTCCGGCGTTTGCATAGCGAAGCACACCGGTCTGCGGATTCAGGACGGCCGCGAAAACGGTCGCGAACAGGCCTTCCGGATTCTGGGCACACAGTTCGTCATTGGCCTGGGTCAAAGCTTCCGCGGGGCTGAGCCCGAAGAGCAGCTTTTCCCGGATGATGGTCTTTGCCATGGCCATGAAAATCGCCGCGGAGATGCCCTTGCCGGAAACGTCGCCGATAAAAACGCAGACGCTGTTTTCTCCCTGCGGGAAGCAGTCGTAAAAATCACCGCCGACTGCTCTGGCGGGGCGGGTCAGGGCATGAATCCGGTATCCGCTGCCTTCCCGGGTGAACTGTTCGGGCACCAGACCGTTCTGGATCCGGCGGGCTACCTCCAGCTGCATATTGGTCTGAACCTGTTCACGGGTCAGTTCCTCAATGCCTTCCGTATATGCGATGATATCATCCGTCATCTTTTCAAAGGATTCCGCAATTTCCCCGATCTCATCCCGGGAACGGATATTCAGCGGTTCCGGTTTCGTGCGGCTGTTCCTGGCAAAGCGCTTCATGCTGTCAGACACTTTTTTGATCGGGGAGATGATCCTGCGCCTCACAAGGAGCAGAAGCAGCAGGAAGCCCAGAATCAGGGCAGCTGCGGGCAGGAGGATATCCATCAGGAAATCCCGCATGATCAGTCCGAATTCCATGTGAGGATTGCTGACCATACAGATGACGACGGGATCGGAAACGCCGGTGGTTTGATTCTGATAGGGGACATACCACAGGAGCCGGTTTCTGGCTACCTGCCGGGTTACAGTGTCTGAGTCGCCCAGGGCTGCGGTTTCCATGGCCTGTTGCGAATCCGACACGATGCTTCCGAGAGATTCAAAACCGGGTGAGGTATGATCCAACGTGCTGTCGGGCGTGATGATCAGAATGTTGGCGTGCTCATGAGCTTCGGGACTGACTGTGGCGATGGTGATCATTTCCAGACCGAAACTGCGACAGATGCCCTGTGTGGCGTGCGTCAGCCATTTATATCTTTCGTTCTGCTGATTTACCAGGGCGTCCAGACCGTAATGATCAATGATGCCGGAAAGAATGACCGCACAGTTATAGGCATCGCTTTCCTCCCGGTCGAGGATCGCCTGCCAGGTGCTGTGATAGTTCCAGCCTACTGCAACCAGCAGCGTCAGGGCCAGGATGCCGGCGAAACACAGGATTAACCAGCGGTTGATCGATTTTTTCATCCGAATGCCATCCATCTGTCCGGGACGGCCGGCTTCAGTCTGACGGCCGAACTCCGAGATGCCTTTCTGCTGCTCATTTTTCACGCAGATCCAGAAGGTCAATGAAACAGATATCGCCGGCTGATTTCTTCAAATACATGCGCGGTGCTTTTTTCCACCGTGCCTTCCCGGAAAGGATTCATGAGATTTCCGATCTCCAGAAGTTCAAAATAACCTTTGGTTCCGCCGGAGCGGCACAACCGCAGATAGTCCTCCCAGGCCGCCTTTCGGTCTTCTTTCATGCGGCTGTAATACTGGAAGGCACAGATCTGTGCTAGCGCGTATTCGATATAGTAAAACGGATACAGGAAAATGTGCTGCTTCTGCATCCAGAATCCGCCGCTCTCCAGAAACGCATTCCCGTCGTAATCCCGCCAGGGCATGTACTTCCGTTCGATATTCCGCCAGATTTTCCGCCATTTCCCGGGAGCCATCTCCGGCTTTGCGTACACTTCATGCTGGAATTCGTCCACGCTGACCAGATACGGAATCGTGCACAGCGCGCCGATCAGATGCGCTGTGATATATTTTTCAGTCCGGTCGCCGAAGAAGGATTCCATCCAGGGATAGGCAAAGTGCTCCATGGACATGGAATGGGTTTCATTGATTTCGGAGGTAGAGCCGCATAACGCCGCCACCGGGATCGACCGCATCGCCAGATAGCCCTGGAAAGCGTGCCCCGCCTCATGGGTCAGCACGTCCACATCCGCATCGGTACCGTTGAAATTGCTGAAGATAAACGGCGCTTTGTATGAGGGAAGCCGGGTCATATACCCGCCCATCCGTTTGCCGGGCTTTGTTTCCAGATCGAACAATTCATATTCTGTCATGAAATCGAAGAATTCCCCGGTCTCCGGGCTCATTTCCCGATACATCTTCCGGGCTTTTTCCACCAGTTCCTTCGCTGTTCCGATGGGAACAGCATTACCGTCCCGGTATTTCAACGCTTCGTCGTAATAACGGAGCCTATCGACCCCCAGATGTTTCCGCTGTGCTTCCCGGATTTCTGCCACCATCGGCGTGATGATCGTCCGCACCTGCTCCCGGAACCGGGCGGCGTCATCCCGGGTATAGTCGAAGCGGTTCCGCATCACATAGGCCATATCCGTATAGGTTGCGAACCCCATCTTCTTCGCCATCGTATCCCGGAGACGAACCAGTTCACCGAACTGTTCTTCCAGCGTGCCGCTGATCTGTTCATACAGTGCGGCCCAGGCTTCAAATGCTTCCTTTCTTTCCGCCCGATCGGTGCTCTCCATATGTTTGAGCAGGCCGTAGAAATTGCATTGTTCTCCCCGGAAATCCGTCACAGCCAGCGCTGTAATTTTCTGATAGGCCTGGCGCAGTTCGCCCTCACGGATCGTTTCCGGAATGATTCGCTCATCGCCGGTCAACAGCTCGGCGTCTATTTTCCGGAGCAGCTGCGAACCGAATTCCGCTTCGAATTCCCCGCGGAACGAGGATTCCGTCAGTGCCTTCTGCCAGGCTGTAAACTGGGGGATCGCCTGGGCCATCGCCTCCCGCAGCCACTTCATCTCGCTGTCATAGAATTCGTCGGTTGTGTCGATCGTATTCCTCACAGAACAGACCGTATACATCGTGTCGGTTTCCAGCTCTTTTTCCTGCACGGCAAAGTAAGCTTCCCGTACCTCCGCGAAAGACTTTGCCGTGCGCACCTTCCGGGTGGCCTCTTCCACCGTGGCTTTCAACGCCTCCATATCCGGACGTTGATAAGGGATCTCACTGAAACGAATCATCTCTTCTCCTCCTCATCTCTCAACGTTCCAGCAGGAATGTCGCCGCCTCATCAGCCACGTGGGTGATCCAGGCGAGAGGGAACTGACTGTATGCGTTGCCAACATCCCGGACAACAGACGGACTTCCGTCAGAAAATCCCATATGGCAGTTGATCGCCGCAGCCTCCTCTGTGGTCAGCTTCATGAACTGCTGAACCAGGAAGACGGACTTCGATCCGTGCCCGCCGAAGTGGAACTTCTCGTCCACAGTGTAGAAGGGGACTTCCTTCCATTCTCCGTTGATCTTCTGGTTCTTCCTGTCCATTTTATACAGGTTGACCTTGCACAGATCATGGAATAAAGCGGCAATGGCGACAGACTCTTCCGACGGCGCCTGGGGCATCAGGAAAGTCAACCGTTTCGCGTACTGGTACACATCAATGGAATGCTGGCACAGCCCCCCCGCGTATCCGCCATGATAATGTGTGCTGGCAGGGGCTGTAAAGAAATCGGCCCTGCACAGCCAGTCCAGCAGATCCTCCAAACCCTCCCGCTGAATGCAGGCCCG
>CADBLV010000344.1 GCA_902795555.1 uncultured Eubacteriales bacterium
AGATTCAGATCCAGCAGCGCCTTCCCCTCGTTCAGGCAATAAGCCACCAGCTCTCCGACGACCCGATGGGCGTCCCGGAAAGCCACACCTTTGCGAACCAGATAGTCCGCGCAGTCCGTCGCGTTGGTGAAACCGCCGGAGGCGCCCTTTTCCATCACATCTTTCCGGAATGTAACGGTTCGGAGCATGGCGGTGAATACCGTCAGTCCCTTCACCAGCGTATCCCGGGCGTCGAAGAATGCTTCCTTGTCCTCCTGCATGTCCTTGTTATAGGCCAGCGGAAGTCCCTTCATCACGGTCAGCAGACCCATCAGATGACCGTAAACCCTGCCGGTCTTTCCCCGAATCAGCTCAGCCACATCCGGGTTCTTCTTCTGGGGCATGATGCTGGATCCGGTAGAAAATCCGTCGTCCATCTCCACAAATCGGAACTCATTCGTGTTCCAGAGGATCAGCTCCTCACAGAAGCGGCTCAGATGCATCATGCAGATGGCAGCGGCGGAGAGATAGTCCAGCAGAAAATCCCGATCCGCCACGCCGTCCAGGCTGTTTTCGGAAATCCCGCCGAAATCCAGCAGTTCCGCCACCCGTTCCCGATTCAGCGGATAGGTCGTTCCCGCCAGGGCGCCGGAACCCAGCACCATCACATCCGCCGCCCGGAAGGCCGCCCGGAAGCGGTTCCGATCGCGCAGGAACATCTGAGCATAGGCCATCATGTGGTGCGCCAGGGTGATAGGCTGTGCTTTCTGGAGATGGGTATAACCCGGCATAATCGTATGCAGGTTGTCCTGGGCAATATCCAGAATTGCCCGCAGAAGGTCCTCCAGCATGGTCTCTGTCTCCCGGCAGGCCACCTTGGCGTACATCCGGGTGTCCAGGGCCACCTGGTCGTTTCGGCTGCGCCCGGTATGCAGCCGCTTCCCCGCCTCACCGATCCGTTCCGTCAGCAGGGTTTCCACGTTCATATGAATATCTTCCGCGTCTACCATCCATTGAATCTTCCCAGCCCGGGCATCCTCCAGGATGCCCTGCAACCCCGCGACGATTTTTTCCGCGTCCTCAGGCGGAATAATCCCTTGTTCGCCCAGCATGGTGGCATGCGCGATAGAACCGGTGATATCCTGTTCGTACAGTCGCTGATCAAAAGAAATGCTTGAATGGAAATCGTCCACCAGGCCGTCCGTCGCCTTGCCGAATCGGCCGCCCCAAAGTTTCATGATCCTGTCCCCAACCTCCCGTTTACCGATGTACCGGAAAAGCGTTTATCACGCGTTTTCCACTTTCTTCAGTGACTTTCTCACGCCGCCGGGAAGCAGCATGCCCCGGAAGGCCGTTTCGATTTTTTCCGCCAGCGGGGTCTTTGTCAGATCCGTCGCAAAGACCACCGGATTGGCCAGAATCGGGCTCAAAACGCCCGCGGCGCTGTCCGGGTCACCGAAGCGAACGGCGCTGAGGGCTGCCTGCAGATCCTCCCGCATCGGATCCGGAGACACCTCCATGGGATTTCCCTTGTCATCCAGAGCCAGCAGGTATCGCAGCCAGGCGGCGATGGCCAGCGGGATGCCCTCCAGCTGATCCGCCGTGCCGTCCGCGATACGGCTCTTGATGGTTTCACCGAAGCGAATCGGCACCTTCTGGCTCGTGTCACAGGCAATCCGCTGAGGCGTGTCCGGCATGAAGGGATTCGGCAGCCGCTTCTCAAGCACCTCCCGCAGGAACGCTTCCGGGCTGAGAATACCCGGATCCGTGACCACGGGCAGCCCCTCCGTATATCCGATCCGCTCCACCAGCGCCTTCAGATCCGGATCCTTCATTTCGTCCGCGATCAGGGTATAACCCAGCAGGCAGCCATACACGGCCAGCGCGGTATGCAGGGGATTCAGGCAGGTCGTAACTTTCATGCGCTCCGTTTTGTTCACCGTCTCCCGGTCCGTCATGTAAACACCGGCCTTCTCCAGAGGCGGACGGCCGTTGGGGAAGCGATCCTCCACAACCAGATATTGCGGAATCTCCGCGTTGACAAAGGGGGCAATATAGGTATGCCGGGAGGTTTGCACAGGTGCCATTTCCTCCACGCCATCCTTCGTCAGAGCCCGTGTCACCACGTCCGCGGGCCTGGGAGTAATCTTGTCGATCATGGACCAGGGGAAGGAAACCTGTGTTTCGTCGGACAGCCAGGAGAGGAATCCTTCTTCCGCAAACCCTGCCTTCGTCCAGCCCCCCGCAATCTCCAGCACGGAAGCACGGAGCTTTTCGCCGTTATGGCTGCAGTTGTCCATACTGACCAGCGCCACGGGCATCTTCCCCGCCTGATAGCGCCGCAGCATCAGCGCCGTCACAACGCTCATAGCATGGCGTGCATGGTCCGGACCTTCCGCCAGATCCTGCTGCACCACCGGAAGCAGGTTTCCCCGGAGATCCCGCAGGGCGTATCCCTTCTCTGTGATGGTGAAGGACACCATCTGCAGAGAAGGTGCGGCAAACACAGTCTGCAGCCGATCCCAGTCCTCCCGCGCTTCCGGAGTCGCCTTCAGTCCATCCGCCAGGGAGGCGATGATCTCCCGATCCGTGGATCCGTCCGGCTTCAGGGAAACCATCAGGGTCAGGGAGTCGTAAGGCTTGTAGATTCTGTCGATGATTTCAAAATCAAAGGTTTCCGCGGCGACGATACCCCGGTCGGACAGCCCCTGATTCAGCAGCCGCTGCTGCAGACCCGCGATGAACCCGCGGAAGATGTTTCCCGCGCCGAAATGCACCCAGATCGGCTCCGCCAGCGTCCTGGCGACCATGGCTGCCCGGTCATAATGCGGAAGCGCCGCGCCGATGCTTTCCCATGATTTGACATCCGTCAGTCCCTGATTGGTCAGTTTCATCCTTTTCAGCCTCCTTGGTCTGTTTTCAGTTTCCGGATATTCCGGGCTGTCCCGGATTCCGGGTTTTCCCGGATTCCTGTTCTGTTTTTCCCGAGGCTCCTGCCGATCTTCCTGTCCTTACGATCCCCCGCTGTTCTTCCGTTCTCTATTCATGCTCCGCCTGGCGGAAATGCTTCCTGCCCACCGTCAGGAACAGGAATCCACAGATAAACAGCAGAATGATGCTCAGAATTCCGAAGCAGGCTTTCCCGGTGATCCCGTAAAACAGCTCATACAGCGCAGGCCCGATCACGCAGGCAAACTTGCCGAAAATATCCATGAATCCATAGTATTCGCCGCTGCGCTCCGGGGGAATCAGCTTGCCGTAATAAGAGCGGCTGAGGGCCTGAATGCCGCCCTGCACTGTGCCCACCAGGGTGGCCAGCACCCAGAACAGCACCTGGCTGATGCTAACCGCCTTTTCCATGGTCATACCCAGGCCGTCGTGGAAGTCCACGATATACCCCATGGCAAAGCCCAGGATCGTAATCCCCGCATACATGAGCACCGAAAAGGTGATCAGCTTCAGAGCGCCGGTTTTCTCCGCCCGCTTCCCGAAAAAGATGCTGCAGGGCACCGCCACAATCTGGGTCACCAGCAGGGCGAGAATCATGCCGATCTGGCCCAGCCCAAGGGTATTGCCGTATTTGGTGGCCATGGAAATGATGGTGTCCACCCCGTCGATATAGAAGAAATAGGCCAGCAGGAAGAACAGAATCGCCCGGTTCTTCAGAATGCTCCGGAAGGTTTTGATCGTGTTTTTCCAGGCTGCCTTTCCCAGTTGGGAGGGTGGAATGTCCACATAGGAGATCTGCCGTACGTTTTTGATGAACGGAATCGAGAATACCAGCCACCAGACCGGCACGATCAACACGGCGATACGCATGCTCAATTCGCTCATGTTCATCAGGAACATGATCAGGATTGACAATACAAAAGGAATCGTGGATCCGCCGATGTATCCCATGGCGAAGCCCCAGCTGCTGACCTTGTCCATCCGTTCGGGCGTGGTCACATCCGTCAGGAAACTATCGTAGAACATGCAGGAACCGCTGAATCCGATCCGGCTGATCACGAATCCCAGCAGCATCATCTGCCAGCTGCCGACCAGGCCCATCACCGCCGTAAACACCACGCCGGTGATCATAAAGCCCATCCAGAGCTTTTTCTTCATCCCCTTGAAATCGGCGATCGCGCCGAGATAGGGAGACAGGGCTGCAACCAGCAGATTCGCAAGCGACACGGCGTATCCGTACAGATGATCACCCAGAGAGCCGCTCCCGGCCACCTGGGAATACAGGATTGGGAAAATGGCGGCCATGATGTTGGTCGCATAAACCGAGTTGGCCCAGTCATAAAAGATCCAAGACCATTCTGTCCGTGAGAAACGCTTTTCCTTCCCTCTAGCCAAAGCGAACCCATCCCTTCGTTCTTCTTTTCTTCATTATTTCACGCGCTGACAAATTTGTCAATTGAAAACGAGGCCATCTTATGGCATAATATGCTTCAGCCACAGAAAAAAAGGAGGCCCCTGCCGTGGATGAAAAGGAAAAAACGATCCGAAACATCTTCGGTCCCTATCTGACGGACGAAGTGCTGGAGCATATGGCGCAAAACAAAGGCCGCCTGACCATCGGCGGTGAGCGGCGACGAGTGACCATGCTGTTTTCCGACCTGCGGAATTCCACCGCCCTGTCGGAGGAGATGACCAGCCAGGATTTCATCCGGATGCTCAACCACTATCTGGAAGAGATGATCGAGCTGATCAACGCCTGGCAGGGAAATATCCTGGATTTCGTCGGCGATGCCATCGTTGTGGTTTTCGGCGCTCCCAGGCCCAACGAAGCCGCCTCGTTCAACGCGGTGGCCTGCGCAGTGTCCATGCAGCTCCGAATGGCGGCGATCAATCAGTGGAACCGGGCACAGGGCTATCCCGACATCGCTCATGGGATCGGAATCCACGCCGGGGAAGCCATTCTGGGGAATATCGGGTCGGCCACGCGCACCAAATACGACATGATCGGTCGGAATGTCAATTTAACCTCCCGTATCGAAGGACAGGCCCTGGGCGGGCAGATCCTGATCACTCCGGAGGTTCTGCAGGAAGCCGGAGAAGATGTTCATATCAATCCGGAAGGAGATCAGCGAGTTTTCCTGAAAGGCATCCAGGGCGAGGTGCTGCTGCACGAGGTCACAGGCTTCGGACATCGGATGCTGTAAGGCGGACTGTTTACAGTCTGGCCGTCAGTTCTCCCGACGGCAGCGGTTTGGCGTAATAATATCCCTGAAAGCTGGTCACCCGGAAGCCCCGCAGAATATCCCGCATGCCGGCTGTCTCGACACCCTCCGCGCAAATCTTCGTCTGAAAAATGCTGGCCAGATTCGTCACATTGCGAACCAGCTGCCGGTCAAACTCGTTTTCTTCAATAAGCCGGACAAAACTCCGGTCGATCTTGATGGTGTCCACCCGGAATTCCTTGAGGATTCCCACGGCAGAAAAGCCGGTTCCGAAATCATCCAGGGCCACCTTGATGCCCCGGGACCGCAGGTTCACCACTACGTTCTTGAGCAGCTCCATATCAAGCAGCCGGCATCGCTCGGTCACCTCCAGGCACAGGTGCTCCGGCGGAAACTGCGTTTCGTCCAGAATACACAGCACCAGATCTGAGAAATCCGGCTTTTCCATCTGGGAATAGGACAGATTGACATTGATCACAAAATCGGGGCTCTTTTTCAGCATCTCTCCCGCCGTCCGGACGGATTCCCGAAGGATCCATTCCCCCAATTCCGGAAACAGCGGGTCCGTCTCCAGCACAGGAATAAAAAGATCCGGAGGCACTGTCCCAAAGCGGTCGCTCTTCCATCGCAGCAGCGCCTCCGCGCCGATGATCCGCTCCGTCTGCGCGTCCACGACCGGCTGATACAGCAGATAGAATCCCTCAAATCCCCGCGTGATAGAAGCCCGGATATCGTGCAGCTGCTCCAGTCGCTGGTGATTCTGCTCGTTCAGGTCGTTGCAGAATTCGACCATATTTCCCTTCCGAAGGTTCTTGGATTCCTCATAGGCGAAATTCAGGCAGGCATAC
>CADBLV010000345.1 GCA_902795555.1 uncultured Eubacteriales bacterium
GGGGGGGTTCTGAGCGCCCGGAGAAAGAGCCAGTGGCTCTTTCTCAGCGCCCCCCCAGTTTTTTTATGAAAACCATAAGTATTGACCTCGAAACCCGCAGCAGCGTTGATCTTTCTAAATCCGGCGTCTACAAATACGCCGAATCTGAAGACTTTGCCATTCTTCTCTTCGGCGTTTCCATAGACCACGGCCCCGTCCGTGTATATGACCTGGCCTCCGGTGATCAGATTCCTGAGCCGATTCTCCTGGCCCTGACGGACCGCAGCATAACCAAAAGCGCCTATAACGCTTCTTTCGAGCGCGTCTGCCTCAGCCGCTGGCTTTGCCGCAACCGTCCGGATCTTCTTCCCTCCGGTTTTCTGGACCCGGCAGGCTGGCAGTGTACCCTGGTTTGGGGTGCCTGTAACGGCCTGCCCCTGGGCCTGGAAAAGATCGGCGCCGCTCTGGGTCTGCCGGAACAGAAACTGAAGGAAGGCAAGGATCTTATCCGCTATTTCTGTACGCCCTCGCGCACCGCCGGCAGGCTCTGGAATCTGCCGTCTCATGCACCGGAAAAATGGGAATCGTTTAAAAAATACAATGAAAGGGATGTCGAAGTGGAGCTTCAGATTCGTGACCGTCTCAGCAAATACCCCCTCCCGGAAAGGATCTGGGAGGAATACCGTCTGGATCAGGAAATTAATGATCGCGGCATCCGGATCGATCGGGAACTGGTGCGCCAGGCCATCCGGATGGACGAATTGTCCAAAACGGATTTGACGAAAAAACTAAAACAGCTCACCGGCCTGGAAAACCCGAATTCCGTTTCTCAGCTGAAACAGTATCTGGCGGATCAAGGAATTCATGTGGAAAGTCTCGGAAAAAAGGAAGCGGCGGATTTGATCCCTACGGTCCCGGCGGATATCGCGAAAGTGCTTGAACTGCGTCTGCAGATCGCGAAAAGCAGTATCAGCAAATATAAGGCGATGGAAAACTGTGTCTGTGCAGACGGGCGCTGCCGCGGCCTGTTCCAGTTCTATGGCGCGTCCCGCACCGGCCGCTGGGCCGGTCGTCTGATTCAGTTGCAGAATCTGCCGCAAAATCACCTGCCGGATCTGGCTCAGGTCCGTGACCTGGTTCTTCAGGGGGATTATGAAATGTTGTCCATGCTCTATCCCTCTGTTCCCGGGGTTCTTTCTGAGCTGATCCGCACAGCCTTTATCCCGGAGGATGGAAAAAAGTTCATCGTAGCGGATTATTCCGCTGTGGAAGCCCGCGCCCTCAGTTTCCTGGCCGGGGAGCAGTGGCGGATCGACGTGTTTCACAGCGGGCGCGATATCTATTGTGAGTCCGCCTCCCGGATGTTTCATGTGCCCGTGGTCAAAAACGGCGAAAACGGCCATCTTCGCCAGCGTGGCAAGGTGGCCGAATTGGCTCTCGGCTATGGCGGCAGCGTCGGCGCCCTGAAAGCCATGGACGCCGTCCGCATGGGCGTGCCGGAAGAGGAACTGAAACCCCTGGTGGATGCCTGGCGGGAAGCAAACCCGAATATCACGTCCTATTGGTGGAAAATAGACGAAGCCGTGAAAACAGCTATAGAATACCGGATCCCCCAGCGTGTAGGGAATATACATTTTGCCATGAAAAGCGGCGCCCTTTTTATCACCCTTCCCTCCGGCCGCCATCTGGTCTATCTCAAGCCTATGCTGGAAGAGAATACGTTCGGCGGCGAAAGCATCACCTATTTCGGTACAGACGCGCAAAAGCATTGGTGCCGCGTGGAATCCTACGGCCCAAAAATAGTGGAAAACATCGTCCAGGCCCTCTGCCGCGACTTGCTTGCCGATGCAATGCAGCGCCTCCCCCTTGCAATCGTTGCCCATATTCATGATGAAGTAATCCTGGAAGTGCCTTTCGACACTTCCGTAAACACCATCTGCACCCTCATGAGCCAATCCCCCGCCTGGCTCCCCGGCCTCGAACTGCAGGCAGATGGCTATGAATGTTCTTTTTACAGAAAATCCTGAATATTAATATTCCGCCTCCCGGTTCTCCCGGATAATCTCATTGGCTCTCTCCAGCAGTTGATATACTCTCGGCACGCTGATTTTCAGTTCCATGCTGATGGTTTTTGCAGATTCATATTCGAATCTCTTCAGCGCAAACGCTGTCCAGATCCGGGGATCTTCGGCTTCCATGATTCTTTCGAATTCTTCCATTTCGATCTTGTCGATCACCTGCTTTTCAACCGGAATGCCGGTGGTCGGTTCATATCCGGCTTCAATCAGGCGGTCCCAGCTGATCGTGCGGGATTGTTTGTTTTCCGGCTTGATCCCCCAGGGGCATTGGCTGCATTTCATGTTTAAAGGGCAACGAATGAAATCCTTTTTCTTGCCGGGTACCATGCATCGTAATGACAGGAATTCCTGCATATGGATTGTGCTGATGTATGTCCACTGGTATTCTGCCAGTTCACGGTTTTCTGTCTGGCAGAACCATACCCGTTTAGAGTCGCTGCTGCCGAATTTCAGCGTTATACAGTCAGCCTGTGTGATCCCGTAATACTGCAGTTCATCATCGTGCTCGATCAGAATCGGCATGTCGTAGAGGATGGTTCCGTCTTCGCGGATAGTGGTCCTGTGTTTGAAGGATTCCTGATAGTTGTTTTCTTTGATTGCCTGAGCCATTTTCCGGCCCTCCTTTTCGCTTTTTTCTTGCGAAACAGAGAGCCGGAAGCTGCGTCAGGGCATGCTGAACAAACCGGAACCTGAGAGCGTCAAGCTCTCCGTTTCAGTGTCAGCGCCCGTCCACCTGCAGGGTGGGAGCTGTATTCAGTTTGGGAGGCCATCCGCAGAATCCGTCAGGTCCCTACTTCCGGTTTCGGGCAGATTCTGTCGTCTGGCCGAGTGGTTTTACATCTCACTCAGGATGTGCCATATGATAATCGCAACATAATAGTTGCGGAAGGACTCTGGGAGTCCGTCTGATAAACCAAGGAAAATCAACGGTTTCAGCTGTTTTTTGTGTTTTGGAGGTCCCGAAA
>CADBLV010000346.1 GCA_902795555.1 uncultured Eubacteriales bacterium
CCCGCGTCTCAATATGTCCGATGTGCGGCTTGCCGTTCGCTGTAGGCGGACCGTCGAAGAAGGTAAACCGTTCCTGTCCGTCCCGATGGTGGAAGGATTTGCGGATGATATCCCGCTCCTGCCACATTTTGGCCACCGCCTTTTCCCGGGAAACAAAATCCATGTTGGTTTCAACTTTGCTGTACATAACTGCCCTCCGCTGTTTACATGCTTTGCATGCTGAAATTGATGAATATCGTTGATTCGCGTCCGCTGCTCCGGCTGTCCCCGCTGTGTCGTCGATTCGTTTCCGGGGGTCCGGTTCGCCGCTCAGAGCGTTCCCTCCGCAAATCGCTTCTCCGCTTCCGCCATGATCTTTTCCGTCGCGCTGACGCCGCATCGATCCGCGCCCGCCGCCCGTGCCGCAAGCACCGTGTCCAGATCCCGGATGCCCCCGGAACCCTTCACCCGGACCTTCGGGGAAACGCTCGCGCGCATCAGCTTCAGATCCTCAATCGTGCATCCTTTGCTGCCGTATCCGGTGCTGGTCTTGACGAAGTCCGCCCCCGCCCGCTCGCTCAGGCGGCAGGCTTCCCGCTTTTCCTCGTCCGTGAGATAGCAGGTTTCCAGAATCACCTTCAGAATGGCGCCTGCCCGATGGGCCGTCTCCGCAATCAGGCGAATCTCGTCTTCCACATAGGCCGTGTCCCCGGCCTTCATCCGCCCGATATTGATCACCATGTCCAGCTCCTGGCATCCTTCTCTCAGCGCCAGTTCCGCCTCGGCCACTTTGATGGCCGTTTCGTGGGCCCCGTGGGGAAAGCCGATCACCGTGCAAACCTTGACGTCGCTGCCCTTCAGCATCTCCGCGAGAATCGGCACGTCGCAGGGCCGGGCGCACACGCTGGCCGTGCCGTATCGCAGCGCGACCTCGCATCCCCGCCGGATCTCCGCCTCCGTCAGCCAGGGCTGCAGGGTGGAGTGGTCCAGCATGGCGGCAATTTCTTTCGGTGTCACAGACATGGGAATTCCTCCTTCATCGTCGTTGGTTTCAATTTTATATTCATTCCGTCCGCAGCGCGACCACCGGATCCTTCCGGCTGGCAATCCGCGAAGGAATGATGCCCGCAATCAGCGTCAGAATCATGGAAATGGCAACCAGGATCGCTCCCGCCGCGGGCGGCAGCGCCGCGATGTCCGGAATGCCGGTCAGCTTCCCGAGGATCAGGTTGGCAATCACAGTCAGCCCCAGCGTGACCAGGATCCCCATCACCCCCGCGGCAAATCCGATAATCAGGGTTTCCGCGTTAAACACCCGGGACACATCCTTCCGGCTGGCGCCGATGGCCCGCAGAATGCCGATCTCCTTCGTCCGCTCCAGCACGCTGATGTAGGTGATAATCCCGATCATGATGGAGGACACGACCAGAGAGATCGACACGAAGGCCACCAGCACATAGGAGATCGCGTCCACGATCGTCGTCACCGAATTCATCATCAGCCCCACATAGTCCGTATATCGAACGGCCTTCTGTTCTCCCGCGGATCGGTTGTATTCCTTAATCAGGTCCGCAATCCGGTTCTTGGCTTCAAAGTCCTTCGGATAGATCAGGATGGCGGCCGGTTTGCCCGGATCGCTGACGCCCATCTTTTCCAGATTGGCCTCCAGCGAGCTTCCGCCCAGCATCATCACGCCCTGCCCCACAAACTGCTTCAGCAGATCTTTGGTAATCAGGGGTTTATACATGTCCGGAATCATCCCCGCGGGAATCAGGCCCTTCTCTTCCAGCAGGGACAGGAAGTCTGTGGCCTCCATGCTGTCCAGCAGCGTCAGAGCATCCTGGGCGGCCCCGGAAAACGGAAGCCCGGTGAACACATCCTTCTGAGGATCGGCCATCTGTTCCCGAACGATTTCGCTCTCGTTCACCCGCTCCAGCAGCGTGTCCATCAGCTCCCGGCGATATCCGATGCCCCCCGAGGCCGTCGTCGTGGCCACGACCCCGTCCGCCGGCCGCAGAATGCCGACAATCCGGATCTCCTCCGCCTCGGCCAGCTTAGCCGCGATGAAGTCCGCGTCGTCCGATCGATCCGTCCATATGCCGCCTTTCTTTTCGAACACATCCGTGTTCACCAGCAGCTTGAATCGAAGGCTCATAATCTCGTCATAGGTGAATTCCAGCTGTTCGCTTTCGATCTTTTCGCCCCGCATCAGCTTCTGAAACTGCTCCCGCAGTTCCCCCTGGTCCTTCAGTCCCAGGGAGTAAAGCGTGTAATCGCTCAGCTCGTTCCGGCTGTTCAGAATCACGACGACCTCGTTCATCTTCTCCGGCATCCGCCCGGCCAGCACGGTGTATTGGGCCCGAATCAGCTCCTCGTTGTCCAGCAGCGGCGTGAACACGTTCATCCGCCGCAGCGTCGTGTTCATCATCGTGGATTGAATCCCGCTGCCCATCCCGGCCATGTTCACCATGTCCATCATTCCGGAGGCTTCCAGCGTCGTGGAAGGGTTTACCTGAATCGGCTTTTCCAGATCCGTCCGGTAAATCGTCAGCGGCGTGTCGTATTCATACTGGATGCCGGACAGATACTGCTCGATCCCCGTCTCCGGATCCTCCAGCCAGGTCTTGAAGGAGGCCAGATCGTTCTCCGTGATGCCCGTCATCCAGGCGCTCATGAACTGCGTCATGCGGCTCCCGGTGTAAACCTTGCCGTCCTCCCGTGGCGCATCATTTTCGGAAAGATCCATCATCCCGGCCACCGTTTCCGTCATGTCGACGGTCCGTTCCTCAATCTCCAGCGGATAGGAGCTCAGCGTGTCCCGCTGAACGCGTTCGATATATCGGTCCACCCCGTTGGACAGGCTCAGAATCAGCGCGATGCCGATAATCCCGATGGATCCGGCAAAGGCTGTCAGAATCGTCCTCCCCTTCTTGGTCAGCAGGTTGTTCAGGCTCAGGTTCAGCGCCGTCAGAAAGCTCATGGACGTCTTCGGCTTTTTCGCCGTTTCCCCGGCCTTCCCCGCCGTTCCGGCTTTCGCCGTTTCCGCGGCGGTCTCCGTGTCGCTGATCACTTTTCCGTCCAGCATCCGGATAATCCGCGTGGCATATTCGTTGGCCAGGTCCGGGTTATGGGTCACCATAATCACCAGCCGCTCCCGGCTGACCTCCCGCAGGATCTTCATCACCTGCTCGCTGGTCTCGCTGTCCAGAGCCCCCGTGGGCTCGTCCGCCAGCAGGATCTCCGGATCGTTCACCAGCGCCCGGGCAATCGCCACCCGCTGCATCTGCCCGCCGCTCATCTGGTTGGGCTTCTTGCGCAGCTGATCCCCGAGGCCGACCTTCTCCAGGGCCTCAACGGCCCGGCGCCGCCGTTCCTCCCGGCCCACGCCGCTGAGCGTCAGGGCCAGTTCCACGTTCGCCAGCACGCTCTGATGGGGAATCAGGTTGTAGCTCTGAAAAACAAAGCCCACGGAATGATTCCGGTAAACATCCCAGTCGTGTTCCCGAAAATCCTTGGTGGATTTCCCCTTAATCACCAGATCCCCCGAGGTATATTGATCCAGCCCCCCGATGATGTTCAGCAGGCTGGTCTTCCCACATCCGGAAGGACCCAGAATCGCCGCGAATTCATGCTCTCCGAAGGTCAGATCAATCCCCCGCAGGGCCTCCACCCGTGTGTCGCCCTCGGAGTAAACCTTGGTAATGGCCTTTAATTCAAGCATCGTCGTTCTCCGTTCATCTCCGGTTCAGGCGCCGCCTTCCCGTTTGTTTGCGTCCTGAATCCCCTTCTTTCCGTTCCTCCGCCTTGCTTTCAGGCGCGTGATAAGATAACTGATATATTCTATCATGCTCTTTTCCTGTGCGCAAGGTTTTCGTAGACGATGGGGACGGTTCTTTTCGTCTCTCTTCATTTTTTCATCTGCTGTTCTTCTGGAAAAACCGCCCGATGGCTCCCTTGAACTGTCCCAACAGAAAATTCACATATTCAAAGGTCTTTCCCTCGTAGCCCTTCATCCCTTCGATATCCTTTTCGATGGGATCCGGAATCAGCCCCAGCCTGACACCGTTTCCTTCCCCCGGTCTCGTTGCCGACATCCCGGCCCAATCGTCTTCATCCTCTTTCAGCATCTCGATCACCGGTGCCAGAATCTCATTGATCATCGTCACGCTGTCAGGGCTCACAACTTCGTTCCATCGTCCCCGGCTCACCGTCTGAAAATCGTAGTACATGTGATCGAAGTCGTCCCGTAGCTTTTCCCATTGGGCCATCTTTCG
>CADBLV010000347.1 GCA_902795555.1 uncultured Eubacteriales bacterium
CCAGCCCCAGGGTCCGCCGGATGACGACGGAGGATGTGATGGCCGAAGTTCGGCGAACCCTGCCCTATATCGACGGGGTCACCGTGTCCGGCGGCGAATGTACGCTGCAGAACGATTTTCTTCTGGAGCTGTTCCCCCAAATTCAGGCGGAAGGAAAAACCTGCCTCCTGGACAGCAATGGCTCCTTTGATTTCGCGGCGGATCCCCGAATCCTGAGCTGCTGCGATGGGGTCATGCTCGATGTCAAAGCCGTCACGGAAGAATGGAGTCGTTGTCTAGCGGGTGCATCCTGCCAAACGGTGCTGAAAAATCTGGATTTTCTGCTCAGCGTCGGAAAGCTGCAGGAAGTACGAACGGTCATTCTGCCCCAAAGAGATCGGGAGAACGAAGAAACGGTCCGGTATACCGCGGAGCGGATCGGCGATCGATGTGATTATAAGATCATCCGCTATCGTCCCTTTGGGGTTCGTGAGGCGGAGCAGGCCGTTCTCGGAGAAGCGGAAACGGAGGAAGCTTACGCGGAGCGGTTTGCCGCTCTGGCCAGGAGCCTGGGGGCGGCTAAAGCATTTGTGGTATAAATAGAGCCTGTGGACGTCAGTCCACAGGCTCTCTGTGATTCACGGCAGAATTACTTCAGGATGAATTCGGGGCATTCAGCCACAGTGGTGGGAACAACGAATTCGCCGGAGATAATCGCCTGCTTCGCGGCATTGACCTTCTCCAGGATGTCGGCCGGGATATGATCGCCGGTGGTGGCGATATCCAGCGCGCCGTCAGCCAGGGTGTAGTGATGCACGCCGCCGGCAAACTTCTCGGCCTTCACGGACTTGGCGATGTCCACAGCGCCGGCGCCCGTGTTCTTCAGAGCGGAGCAGATCACGTAGTCATTGCCCAGCACAGCCGCCTGGTCAGCATCCACGCCGATGCCCCAGATCTTTTCTTCCGCGCAGGTGTTCAGCACGCCGATGCCCGTGCCGCCCGCGGCCTGATAAATCACGTCCGCGCCGTTGGTAACCATGTCCTTGGCCGCGGCCGCGCCGCCGGCGATGTCACTGAAGTTGTTGGCGTTGTACTGCAGAACCTTGGCGTCCGCGTTCGCGGTCTTGACGCCGGAAATGAAGCCCACGCCGAAGAGGTTCATCGTGTCGGAAACCATGCCCTGCACGTAGCCGACGATGTTGCTCTTCGTGGTGTAGCCCGCAACCAGACCCACCAGGTAGGAAGCCTGCTCCTGAGCGAAGGTCAGGCACGCCACGTTGGGCAGATCGGCGTTGGTCGCGTCGTCAATGATGGCGAAATAGCGATCGGGATTGTCGGTCGCGGCTTCGCGGGTGGCGTCCGCCAGCATGTAGCCCACGCACACGATCAGATCATATTCTTCATCCAGGAAGGTGTTGATGTTGGTCTGATAGTCCGCGTCGGTCTTGCTCTCCAGGAAGTTCACCTCGAAGGTGGGATCGGCGGCGGCCAGCTCCTGCAGGCCGGCCCAGGCAAACTGGTTGAAAGAGTTGTCGTTGATACCGCCGACGTCGGTCACCATGCCGACCTTGACCTTGTCCTTCTCCGCGGAAGCAACGGAAACAACCGCCAGCACCATGACCAGCGCCAGAACCAAAGAAAGGAACTTTTTCATGGGAATCTCCTCCTCACATTTACGGCATTGCCGTTCGTTATGCTCATTATAGCAGATTTCCTTCCAATTTGAAACCCATGAATCTGACAAAAACATGGAACAAAAATCAAATTTGTGTTATACTTTTTACATAATTTGAATCAGGAGGTGTTCCCCCATGAGTAAGAATATGACTCCCACTCCGCATATCAGCGCGCCTGCCGGTGCCTTTGCCGATACCGTTCTGATGCCCGGCGATCCCCTTCGGGCTAAAATGATCGCCGAAAAATATCTGGAAAGTCCGAAGCTGGTCAACAATGTCCGCGGCATTCAGGGATACACAGGATTCTGGAACGGAAAGCCCGTCTCCGTCATGGCCAGCGGCATGGGCTGCGCCTCGATCGGAATCTACTCCTATGAGCTGTTTAATTTCTACGGCGTGGAAAACATTATTCGCCTGGGCTCCGCCGGCGCCATGAGCATGAAGCTGAAAGTTCGGGATCTGGTCATCGGCATGAGCGCCTACAGCAACAGCTCTTACACGAAGACCTATGGCTTCTCTGGCGATAATGCCCCCTGCGCGGACTACGATCTGCTTGAAAAGGCGGTAAACAATGCCCGTTCCATGGGCCTGAATGTCCATTGCGGAGCGCTGTTCACCTCCGAAGCCTTCTACAGCGAGACCAACGATACCCAGATTCTGCAAAAGCTTGGCGTGCTCGCTGTGGAGATGGAGGCCGCGGCCCTGTATATCAATGCGGCCGTCGCCGGAAAGAAGGCCCTGGCCATCTGCACAATCTCCGATCATACGCTGACCGGGGAAGCGCTGCCCGCCGAAGAAAGGCAGGAAAGCTTCCATGACATGATCAAACTGGGGCTTTCCCTGGCGTAACAGAACCGGTGATCCGTCCTCGGATCGCAGACAAAAGATACCCCTTGCCAAAAAGTATTTTTTCAGGCATAATATCATTTAGCAGTTGAATTGTTTTTCAGAAAGCAGGAAGACACACATGCGCTTTTTCATGGAATTTTTCCGCCAGAAGGTTCCCCGGCAGGGAAAGGAGCTCCCGATTTATTTCAGTAGGGCTTTTCTCTGCAGCGAAACCTTGCTGTGCGTCTATTTTGCGCTGTGCTTCTGCCTCTATCCGATCATCAACGACGGCCGCTGGGAATGGATGCCCCTGGCGCTGATCGCCGCGACGGTCTTCTCCCTCTGGGCCGTTAAACACAAAAATGTCCGTTTCAATCTGATCCTTTTCAGTTTGCTGTCCCTGTTCTGGGTGGCGTGGAATGTGTCCGCGTTCGGATGGGGCAGCGGAACGCAGCATTTTCTGACGCTGATGCTCGTGTTCGTTTTCTTCAATATTTATGACCCCCCGCTGATCAAGATTATCTGGTTCCTGATCATTCTGATCTTCCGGGTGCTGCTGTTCTCCTGGTCCCAGCAGCATCCCGCGGTATATACGATGTCGCAAACCGCCAACACGGTTTATCAGACGGTGAATACGGTGGCCTTCTTCCTCATGCTGGCCTGTATATGCATCATCTTCAGCTCCAGCATCCAGGACACGGAGCGTCAGCTTCGCCTCCGGAATCAGACCCTGTATAAGGAAGCGGAAACGGATCCGCTCACAGGGCTGCCGAACAGGCGGGCCATGATCGAGCTGATTGAGCGCTTCCGGCAGGAAAATAGCGATTCGCCCTTTGCCATCGCCATTGCCGATCTGGATCATTTCAAGAATGTCAATGATACCTATGGGCACAACTGCGGCGACTATACGCTCGTCAAGCTGACGGAGCTCTTTGTTCAGCATGCGAACGGTCATTACAGTGTCTGCCGCTGGGGCGGCGAGGAGTTTTGCTTCTTCCTGCCCAATGTGAATCTGGATGATGCCGGCATGATTATGACTGACCTCTGCTTCGCGGTGGAGCGGATGCAGCTGAGCTATGAGGATCATGATTTCAGCATCACCATCACCATCGGCGTGGAGGAATACGATTTCTCCTCTCCCCTGGATGAGCTCCTGGCCAGCGCTGACAAGAAGCTGTATATGGGCAAGGAAGCCGGCCGAAACCAGGTCGTCGTCTGACGTCTCCCCTTCCCATCAGGCCAGGGAACGAGAGGGACGACCCTTTTTGTCTCCCTTCCTTATCAGGTCAGAAAAAGAGCTGCCGTCAGGCAGCTCTTTTTTCTGTTCCTTTCAGTCCACCGCTTCCGCCGGAATCTGCTCCTTTCAGTCTTTTGCTTCCGTCGGAATCTGCTCCTTTCAGCCTTTCGCTTCCACCGGAGTCTGTTCCTTTTCAGTCCTCCGCTTCGGCGAGGGCCTGCTCCTGCTCTGCCTGAATTTCCGGGAAGGCGGAAAGCATCGGCTTGATGTTCTTTCCGTGCAGGCGGCGATCCAGATAGTTTTTCGTAATCTGCCGCACGAGGCTGCACAGGACAATCACGCCGATCAGGTTCGGAATCGCCATGAGGCCGTTAAAGGTGTCGCTCAGGTCGATAGCCAGCGCCGTATCCACAATGCTGGAAAGAAGGATGGCCGCCAGGTAAAGCACCTTATAGATGATGGTGGATTTTGTCCCGAAGAGGAACTCCCAGGCTTTCTTGCCGTAGAAACTCCAGCCCAGGCAGGTGGAGAAGGCAAAGAGGGTGACGGCCAGGGCGATGAAAATACCGCCGAAGGAGCCGAAGCTTCTGGAGAAGGCTTCCGTCGCCAGGCCCAGCTTCGTGACGCCTGAAACAGAAGCACCGGTTTCGAGATCCACGACGCCGCTGGTCAGGATCACCAGCGCCGTCAGCGTGCACACCACAATCGTGTCCACAAACACTTCAAAGATGCCCCACAGGCCCTGGGTCACAGGCTCCTTCACATCTGAGGTGGAATGCACCATGACGGAGGATCCCAGCCCTGCTTCATTGGAGAACACGCCACGCTTGAAGCCCCAGGTCATAGCCTGGGCGATGATCGAGCCGCCCACGCCGCCGGCAGCTGCCTTGAAGTTGAAAGCGCCGCGGAAGATCGCCCCGAAGGCCGGGAACAGCTGACCCGCGTTCATGATCACGATGACCAGCGCGCCGAGGATATAGAAAACCGCCATGAAGGGCACGATGCGCTCGTTGGTTTCAGCGATGCGCTTCAGCCCGCCGATAATCACCAGGAATGCCACAATCATCAGCACCGCGCCGATGATCAGGCTGCCGGTTTTATCGGAAGCCAGGGCAGGGTTACCGGACAGATCGGAAGCCACCGTCAGGACGCTTTCCCGAATCGTTGAAATCTGGCCCATGTTGCCGATGCCGAAGGATGCGACCATGGCAAAGAAGCTGAAGAGCACGGCCAGCACCTTACCCAGCGTCTTACAGTTCTTCCTGCTACCCAGTCCGTCCCGCAGATAATACATGGCGCCGCCGGACCATTCCTTCTCCCTGTTGCGGCGGCGGTAGAAGATGCCCAGCACGTTTTCGGAATAATTGGTCATCATGCCCACCAGGGCGGCAATCCACATCCAGAAAACCGCACCGGGCCCACCCATGGTGATCGCATAGGCCACGCCGGCGATGTTCCCTGTGCCGATGGTGGCGGACAGGGCTGTACACAGGGCCTGAAACTGGCTGATGGAATTCTTGTCGCGCGACCGGGTTGTGGATCTCTTGAAGAGCCGACCGATCGTCTGTTTCATCGTATACCCGAAGTGGGTAAACTGGAAAAAGCCCGTCATCACAGTCATCAGCACACCGGTCCCGATCAGCAGCGTCAGGGCAGGAACGCCCCACACCACGTCGTTAACCGCACCGTTGACCTGGGCTACGGTTCCGGCAAAGTCGTTCATCAGGATCTCTCCTTTGCTTTCAAAATATACAAGAAAAAATACAACCCGCCTCCGCCCGTTGTCAACGGCTTGGCTGCTTTTTGTTTGTCTTTTTACAAAAAATCGATTTTTACCGAAAAGCCATCGGTTCTTCCTCTTGTTTTTCCCGCGAAAAGGTGATATAACGTCCCGGCGGTTTCAATCAGCCGCCGAACGGACGGTCCGTCTCCCGCACCGCGGAAAGCCTTCCCGTCCCGATGAATTGCCTGAAAGGATTATGACCATGGCCCGTACACTGACCCGTGACCTGACCGAAGGAAAGCCGCTGAAGCTGGTTCTTTCCTTCGCGGCGCCCCTGCTTTTCGGGGTTTTGTTTCAGCAGTTTTATTCCTTTGTCGACACCGCCATCGTCGGCCGCTATCTGGGCGCGGACAAGCTGGCGGCCGTGGGCGCCACCGGCTCGGTGAATTTTCTGGTCATCGGCCTTTGCCTGGGGATGTGCTCCGGCTTTGCCATTCCCATTGCCCAGGCCTTCGGCGCCCGGGACGAGGGCCTGGTGCGCCGCACGGTCTGGCATGCCGCTGTGCTGAGCGGAGCGATGGCTGTCGTTTTCGCTTCGGCGGCCGTGCTCCTGTGCAAGCCGCTGCTGCGGCTGATGAACACGCCGGAGGAGATCATCGATCATTCCGCCGCGTATATTCGGATCATCTTTGCCGCCATTCCCTTCTGTGTGCTGTATAACATGGCCAGCGGCATCCTCCGCTCTCTGGGGGACAGCCGGACGCCCGTGGTTTTCCTGGTGGTTGCTTCCCTGGTGAACATCGCACTGGATCTGTTCCTGATTCTGGTCGTTCATATGGGCGTGGCCGGCGCCGCCGTGGCCACCGCCATCAGCCAGCTTGTCGCCGGCATCGGCTGTATCATCGTCATGGCCCGGCGCTTTCCGATTCTGCGTCTGCGGAAGGAAGATCGACATTTCAGCTTCGCCATGGCCCGTCGGATGCTCGGCATCGGTCTGCCCATGGGGCTGCAGTTTTCCATCACTGCCATCGGCTCGGTGGTCGTGCAGTGGTCCGTCAACGGCCTGGGCGTCAATGCCGTGGCTGCCATCAGCGCCGGCGGGAAGCTGAGCATGTTCTTTGCCTGCGTGTTTGACGCGCTGGCCTCCACCATGGCGACCTTCGCCGGGCAGAATATCGGCGCCCGCAAGCTGGACCGGGTGCACGAAGGGCTGAAAGCCGCTTCCCTGATCGGCACGCTGTACTGCCTGGTCGCCCTGGCGGTGGTGCTTCTGTTCGGTCGATCCCTGCTGACGCTGTTCATTGATCCCGACGCGTCCCCGGAAGTGGCTGCCATGGGCATTCAGTATCTGACCCTTAACGCCGCCTTCTATATTCCGCTTCTGTTTGTCAACATCGTGCGGCTGTCCATCCAGGGCATGGGGTTCACCCGGGTCGCCATGTTCGCCGGCATGTTTGAGATGGTCGCCCGCACCTGCGTGGCCGTGTTTGTCGTGCCCCTGCTCGGTTTCACCGGCGCCTGCCTGGCTAATCCCGCCGCCTGGATCGCCGCGGATCTGTTTCTCTTCCCCTGCTATTTCCGGACGCTGCGCTCCGTGCGGATGCGCCTGATGCCGGAGGCGAAGGAATATCAGGCGCCGTCGAAAATCCGGCTACTGCGGCGCAGCGCGTAAGCGCTGCCGCCCTGCGCGGCGCGCCTGGCTTCCCTGTTTGGCCTGTCTGGTTTCCGTCTGATTTCTGTCCTGTCTTTTTTTGCCCAGATTCCCCCTTTTCCTTTCTGCTCAAATCATGTATAATCAGGGTAAAGGTTCGTAAGGCACTGTTTCGACCGACGCAAAAGGGAGATGCCTATGGGTATTTTGGTCTTCGGCTCGGTTTTTGTAGACATCAAAGGATATCCGGACAACAAGTTTATTCCCGGCGGCCGGAACGTAGGCCGGGTGATTCAGACCCACGGGGGTGTCAGCCGCAATGTGGCTGAGGATATCGCCAACGTGGATCTTCGGCCCACCTTCGTCAGCGTGGTGGACGAAAGCGGCCTGGGGGACGATGTGGTAAGCAATCTCATCCGCCATCAGGTGAACACCGACTATATCCTCCGCCGTCCCGACGGCCTGGGCACCTGGCTGGCCGTGTTTGACAACTGCGGGGATGTGATCGCCTCCATCTCCAAGCGTCCCGACCTGAGCCCCCTGGAACAGGTACTGGACGCCCGGGGGGACTACCTGATCCGATACGCGGACAGCATCGTCGTGGAATTTGACATCGAGCTTTCCATCCTGGAGCGCATCTTCGCCCTGGCCGAAAAGCACGGCAAAAAGGTGTATGCCGTCATCTCCAATATGACCATCGCCATGGAACGGCGGGATCTGGTTCAGAAAACCGCCTGCCTCGTCTGCAACAGCCAGGAGGCGGGGATGCTCTTCTCGGCGGATTTTTCCGGCGTATCCATCTCGGCCCTGCAATCCATACTGCAGGATCATCTGATCCGCTCCGGGATCCCCCGCATGGTGGTCACCCTCGGCGATCTCGGCGCGGTTTACGCGGAAAAGGGCGGAACGAGCGGCTATTGCCCCACCCAGCAGGTCGATGTGATCGACACCACCGGCGCCGGAGACGCCTTCTTCTCCGGCGTGGCCATCGGGCTGACCTACGGCAAGAGCCTGGCGGAGTCCTGCGAAATCGGCACCCGGCTGGCCCTGTCCGTCGTGGTGACCAAGGACAGCGTATGTCCGCACTTCCGGCCGGAAGAATTCGGCATTCAGCCGCCGTCTCTTCCTGACGCGGCGGCACCCGGCGTCCGGTCTCAGGCTATTTCCCCCGAAGCGACCGATTAAGCGCCGCTATTTTGCGAAAACAGGTGTTGATTTTTCCCGGTTTTCCTGTATGCTTTTCTCAGGATCCACCGTTCACGGAAAGGAGGAAGAGGCATGGACTTTATCGCATCTGACCTGTTTCTGATTCTGTGCTTTGCGGTCGGCACCGGGCTGGTGATCACCGAGGCTTTCATCCCCGGATTCGGCGTAGCCGGCATCTCCGGCATCATTCTGGAAGCCGTGGCTGTCATTTTCACAGGGCGCCGATTCGGCACGGTTCCGGCCCTGCTTGCCCTGCTGGGCGTGCTGATTGTGGTCGGGACGACCGTCTTTCTGTCCTACCGGAGCGCCATGAAAGGAAAGCTGAGTAAAAGCCCTCTGGTGCTGAAGGACACGGAAGAAACCGCGGAGCGCACAGCCCCGGAAGCAGGCAACCCCTGGACAGGCCGCGAAGGCGTGACCGTGACGCCCCTGCGGCCGGCCGGATTCATCGAAATCGACGGAGAACGCCTGAATGCCGCCAGCTCCGGCGCGTTTCTCCCGAAAGGCACCGCCGTGCGGGTCACAGGCGTGGAAGGCGATCATCTGATGATCCGCCCGATTTCCGAAAGCTGATGGCCCAAGGAAGCAATACCGCGATTCGCAGTGAAAAAAGAAGGAGGTATTCTGTTCTATGGAACCCGCAATCATGATTCCCCTGATTATTGTTGTGATCCTGATCGCCCTGGTCATCTTCCTGCATTTTGTGCCCATGGGCCTGTGGATCTCCTCTCTGGCCAGCGGCGTTCATATTCCGATCAGCGCCCTGGTCGGCATGCGGATCCGCCGCATCCAGCCGCATCGGCTGGTCTATCCCCTGATCAAAGCGAACAAGGCCGGACTGAACCTGACCATCAGCCAGCTGGAAACTCACTATCTGGCCGGCGGCAACGTGGATCGCGTCATCAACGCCCTGATCGCCGCCCAGCGGGCCAACATCGAAATGGCCTTTGAGAAGGCCTGCGCCATTGACCTGGCCGGACGCGACGTGTACCAGGCCGTCCAGATGAGCGTCACCCCCAAGGTCATCGAAACGCCGGTGGTCGCCGCCATCGCGAAGGACGGTATCGAGCTGCGGGCCAAGGCCCGGGTCACCGTGCGCACGAATATTGAGCGTCTGGTCGGCGGCGCCGGCGAAGAAACCGTGATTGCCCGCGTCGGCGAAGGCATCGTCACCACCGTCGGCAGCGCTGAAACCCACAAGCAGGTGCTGGAGAATCCCGACCTGATCAGCCGCACCGTGCTGGACAAGGGTCTGGATGCCGGAACCGCCTATGAA
>CADBLV010000348.1 GCA_902795555.1 uncultured Eubacteriales bacterium
ATGGTGAAGGTTGAGGAAGTTGACGAATAAAGGAGGAATTTCCCATGAAACTGCATGAGCTGCATCCCGCAGAAGGATCCACCACCGCTCAGAAGCGGCTGGGACGCGGAACCGGTTCGGGTCTGGGCAAGACCTCCGGCAAGGGCCACTAGGGTGCCAAAGCCCGCAGCGGCGGCGGCAAAAGGCCCGGATTTGAAGGCGGCCAGATGCCCCTGTACCGTCGGGTGCCGAAACGCGGATTTACCAACGTGTTCGGTCTGGAATATGCCGAAGTGAATGTGGAACGGCTGGAAGTCTTTGAAGACGGCACCACCGTGACG
The DNA here is from genome assembly GCA_902795555.1 of uncultured Eubacteriales bacterium. Next base: position 321 of record CADBLV010000348.1, read on the forward strand.
ATTGACATGCTGTTGGAGGCAGGCATCATCCGGAAGACCCTGGACGGCGTGAAGATCCTCGGAAACGGCGATCTGACCAAGAAGCTGACCGTGCAGGCGAACAAGTTCACTGCCGGAGCGATCGTAAAGATCGAAAACGCCGGCGGGAAGGCCGAGGTGATCTGACATGATTGAAAGCATCCGCAAGATGTGGAAAATCCCGGAGCTGCGGCGGAAGATTCTGTACACGTTCATGATGCTGCTGATCTTCCGTCTGGTGGGCGTCATTCCCGCTCCAGGCGTCGATGTGGCGAAAGTGATGAGCGCGAACAATTCGTCCACGCTGCCGCTGCTGGAACTGGTAAACATGATGACCGGTAACGCCTTCAGCCAGATGACGCTGATGGCCATGGGTATTACACCCTACATCAACGCGAGCATTATTATGCAGCTGCTGACCATTGCTATTCCCGCTCTGGAGCGGATGAGCAAGGACGAGGAAGGCGGACGGGAAAAGATCAACCGGATTACCCGGTATGTGACCGTCGGTCTGGCCGCTTTGCAGGCGATCGGTCTGGTTCGCGGGCTGGGGTATATCAAAGCCGGATGGCTGAATTATGTGCTGGTTGGCGTCAGCATGGCTGGCGGTACCGCATTGGCCATGTGGATCGGCGAACGGATTACCGAAAAGGGCATCGGCAACGGCGTGAGCCTGCTGATCTTTGTTGGTATCATCTCCAACCTGTTTAATGGGATTGTGAGCGGATTCAACACCGCTTCGACGACGGCCACGACCAGCGGCTGGATCAATTTGCTGGTGATCATCGTAACGACGATTCTGATGACCGTCGTGGTGACATTCGTAGAATTGGGCGAACGGCGAATTCCGCTGCAGATTGCCAAGCAGGTGAAGGGACGCCGGGTATACGGCGGACAGAGCACTCATATGAGCCTGAAGGTTGTATCCGTGGGCGTGCTGCCGTTGATCTTCGCGTATTCCTTCCTGGCTTTCCCGGGAACGATCGCTCAGCTGATCGATCCGAAGGTGGAAGGCTGGTTTACCCGGTGGTGGCAAATGAACATGTATACCGGGAGCGTCTGGTATATGATTATCTCGGCGCTGCTGATTATCGCCTTCACGTTCTTCTACTCCAGCATCAGCTTCGATCCCAAACAGCAGGCTGAACAGCTGCAGCAGCAGGGCGCGGTGATTCCCGGACAGCGGGGAAAGAATATCCGGCAGTATCTGCAGAATATTATGAACCGTCTGAATCTGTTTGCGGCGCTGTTCCTGGCGATTCTGGCCGCTGTACCCACGCTGCTGCTTCGGTTGGCCGGCGTACAGGTGCCGTTTGCGGCCAGTTCCATCCTGATCGCGGTCAGCGTTTCGCTGGAAACGATCCGTACGATCCAGGGCGAAATGAGTATCCGCGGGATCGATATGGATATGGAGAATGTCGGGTTTATGTAATGTGAATTTCCTGTCCCCCTTCCCCGTTCCAGGGAAGGGGGAGCCCTCAATGCGACAGAGGTTTTGACTTCTGTCACATGGAAAAAGGGAAAGCATGATCCAAACAGGACGGAAACGATTGATACAAGGAGGAAAGACGCCATGAATATCATCTTCCTCGGACCTCCCGGAGCGGGAAAAGGGACGCAGGCCCAGCGGATTTGCTCGGCGCTGAAGATTCCGCAGATTTCCACCGGAGATATTCTTCGCCGGGCTATGAAGGAAGGAACGGAGACCGGACTGAAGGCCAAGCGTTACATTGACGCGGGGCAGCTGGTACCGGATGAAGTGATTATCGACATCGTACGGGAACGGCTTGCCATGGACGACTGCCGGAACGGGTATATTCTGGACGGATTTCCCCGGACTGTTCCTCAGGCGGAAGCGCTGGACACTTTTGCGAACATCGACAGCGTGGTAGAACTGGCTGTGGATGATGAGGTGCTGGTAAACCGGCTGAGCGGGCGTCGGGTCTGCGTCAAATGCGGCGCGACGTATCATCTGAACATGCTGGACGGCAAGACAACCTGCGCAAACTGCGGGGAGGAACTGATCCAGCGGGATGACGACAAGGCCGAAACGGTGCTGAACCGGCTGAAGGTCTACCATGCGCAGACTGCTCCGCTGATCGGATATTATGAGAAGAAGGGGCTTCTGCGGAAGGTTGAGGGCGATCAGGATGTGGACAGCATCTTTGACGCCATCATGAAGGTTCTTCAGGCATGATCAGTCTTAAGAATGCTTCGCAGATCGCGAAAATGCGGGATGCAGGCAAGATCCTTCGCGAAGTGGAGGATGAAGTGCGGCTGGCGATTCGCCCCGGGGTGACCACGGCGGAGCTGGACGTACTGGCGGAAAAGCTGATCCGGAAGCATCACGCGATTCCATCCTCGCTGCATTATGAAGGATATCCGTGCACAATCTGTGCAAGTATCAACGACGAGGTTGTGCATGGAATTCCCAGTGAATCGCGGGTTTTACGGAACGGGGATATTATCTCTGTGGACTGCACGCTGCTGCTTGACGGCTG
>CADBLV010000349.1 GCA_902795555.1 uncultured Eubacteriales bacterium
AAACCGGATGACGAAAAAGAACCGTGAAAACAAACCGGAGGAACAGAGTATGTATATCATGGATGACGGAATCAGACTGAACGCGAAGCTGGACCGGCCCGCCGGGGCGGAAGGGAAGAAGGTACCGCTGGTGATTGTGATTCACGGATTCACCGGCCATATGGAAGAACGGCATATCGTGGAAGTGTCGAAAACCCTGAACGAAATCGGCTGCGCCACCCTTCGGGTGGATATGTACGGACATGGGAACAGCGACGGTTCATTCGGGAATCACACCCTCTACAAGTGGCTCACCAACGCCCTGACCGTGATCGACTACGCACGGGGTCTGGATTTCGTATCGGACATCTACCTCTGCGGTCATTCCCAGGGCGGCATGACCGTGATGCTGGCAGGAGCCATGAAGCATGACGTGATCAAGGGACTGATTCCGCTGTCCCCGGCCTGGATGATTCCGGAATATGCCCGAAAGGGAGAACTGCTGGGACAGACCTTCGATCCGGACCATATTCCGGAAGTGCTGCCTGCCTGGGGAGACCGGGGTCTGGGCGGGAACTATGTCCGTGTGGCCCAGACCATCCACGTGGAAGAGGCAATTGACCGGTATACAGGCCCTGTTCTGATCGTTCACGGCGATCATGATGAGGCGGTTCCTGTGGAATACGGGATCCGGGCGGCGGAACGATATCAGGACTGCAAACTGGTGCTGATTCCCGGGGATACCCACTGTTATGACCACCATCTGGACATGGTGCTGGATGCGGTTCGGGACTGGATGAAAGAGCGAATCTGAGGAACGGACCGAAGTCCAAAAACGCCAGAACGAAGTCCAAAAGCAGGCGTTCAGCCTTGATTTTCCTACAATCCTTATTACGCAAGGGCTGGGGGACGAAAAGCAAAATTAATACAAAATATACCGTTTTTTGGTCCAAAAGGGTATTGCAAAAACCCCGGTTCTTCTGTACAATCATTCCGGCAAAAACAGTGGTTGCTGAAGATCATTCCACGGAAAGAAAGAAGGAATGGGTATGCCGGAAGAGGAAAAGAAGGTGGCTGCAGAGAGCCCTGCGTTGCGGGATCGGACGGAGCATCCCTGGATTGAGATGCCGATGGACGACGGCCCGGACGAGGTGGTTCGATACAGCCTGGATGAGATTCGGTTCTGAGCATTTTTGACGGACGCCGGCCTGCGCTCCGTTCGTGTTGTATACAAAAACGCCGTCCCCATGAAGGGGGCGGCGTTTTGCTACAGACTACTACGCTTCTGCGACAGGGGAGGCTGTTTCCTGCGAACGCGTCAGATCCTTCACCCATTTATATTTCCGGAAGCGGAGCATGACCCAGGGAATTTTCCCTACCTCATCCAGGCAGGTGCAGGCATATACCATCGGTACAGGCCAATGAAAGACGAAAGCGCCCAGCAGCGCCAGGGGAATCGCGATACCCCACATGCAGACCGCGAGAGAATACATGTCAAAGATCGTGTCTCCGCCACCGTCCAGCACCCCATTGATCGTGACTGTGTTCACGCACCGGCCGATCATGTAAATCCCCATGATGATCATCATGGCGGTCAGCTCGCTTCGGGCCTCGTCGGTGAGAATCACCATCCGGACCACCAGGGGCGTCAGCGCCAGCACGATCGCTGTGGAGGCGAATCCGATAATATAAGAAATGTTTCGCAGCTTAATGCCGTAGGCCTTGCCCTTCTCCAGATTTCCGGCACCGAGCTCATTGCCGACCATGATGCCTGCTGCGCTGCCCACGCCGTTGCAAACACAGCAGATCAGGTCCCGAACCACCGCGGCCACTGCGTTTGCGGCCGCCGCGTCGGTGCCCATGTGGCCCATGATCGCCGTATAGGAGGTGAACCCCACCCCCCATAGCAGGCCGCCGCCCAGCAGGGGGAAACACTGCCGCCGGAAATCGGCCGCAAGCAGCTTCTGCCGCTCAAAAAAGCGATTCCAGGCCGGACGGATGTAGTCCTTTCCGGAGGAAACAACAATACAGAGAAGGAGCTCAATCACCCGCGCCAGCGTAGTGGCCAGCGCCGCGCCTCGGGCATTCATGGCCGGGAAGCCCAGCAGGCCGAAGATGAACACCGCGTTCAGCAGGATATTGGATAACACCGCGGAGGAGGAAATCCAGGCGCTGGGGGTCACATGATCCGAAACCTTCATGGCAGTCAGATAGCACTGGGACACCCCTGTGATCAGATAGGACCAGCCGGCAATCCGCAGATAGGCGCTGCCGATCTCAATGATGATGTCATCATGGGAAAACAGGCGCATCAGCAGCTGCGGACAGAGCTCGCAGGCGGAGAAAAAGAGCAGGCTGATTACGCCGCACCAGCGCAGCATCATATTCAGCAGGGTACGCACTGTTTCCCGGTCTCCCTTGCCCCAGTACTGGGCGCCCAGAATCGCACCCGCCGCTGTTACGGACATCAGGAACATGTTCTGGACGAACTGAATCTGGGTGGCCAGGGATACCGCTGTCATTTCATTCTGGGCTACGCTGCCGAGCATCAGCGCGTCACCGGCGGCCACGGCCGCCAGCATCAGACTTTGCAGGGCGATGGGCGTTGCCAGCCGTCTCAGCTTTCCATAAAAGACCCGGTTGTCAATTTCCATCGTTGCCTCCGCATCCCTGTCCGCACATAGTGCAAACGTTTGCTAACACTGCCATTATCCAGAAAGCGGAGGTCTTTGTCAATGGGGTTTGATGATAATTCGTGCTTGACACGTCTGAAGGAAATTGTACGGGGAGAGAATATTTTATCAGGTGTGCATTAGGAATGTCAACGTAAGAATGGTTACATTTGCCGCGGCTTGATAATCTGTCAGGGGGGACGTTTTTTGCTTAATAAAATAGGAAGTTTTAAAATCCAAAGGTTGAATTCTCTGGCAATTTGTGGTATTTTGTCATATGGGCATATAGCCCTGTGAAGATTACATCAGCACCGATGCAAAGAATGCAAAATGTAACGTAATTGTACGCACGGTTGCATCGCTCGGTGAGAGACTGTCCGGCGGGACAAAAGGGGTAAGAGACATGACGAATCGCTTCAAGAGGTTGCTTTCCTGGATCTGCGCACTGACCATGCTGATCGGCGCCGTGTCTGCCTTTGCGGGCGGCGTGGAAGAAACGGCGACATCGCCCGCGGATCAGATCGTTCTGGAGGAGGGCGCCGGAACGGAAGCACCGACGGAAGAGCCGGCGACAACCGCGGACGAACCCGCAGCTGATTCGGGGGAAACGGCGGATGGTGAAGAACCTGTCGGAGAGACCGGGGAGGAAGCGGAACCGACCGGAGACCCGGACGAAGGGGAGGAAACGCCCGAAACATCCGAAGGGGAGGCGGAAGCGCAGACTGCCGGGAATCAGTCGGAAGGAGAGGACGAATCTTCCAACCGGGAAGAACCGAAGCAGGATGCTTCTGCCTCGGAAAAGCCGAAACAGAATGACTCCACGCAGGAAGGAACCAAGTCTGACGATTCCGCGCAGGAGAAACCGAAACAGGACACGACCTCGCAGGCGGAGACCAACCCGGATGCCACCGCTCAGGAGGAGCCGCAGCAGGACGCCTCAGCGCAGGAGGAGCCTAAGGCGGACTCTTCCGCGCAGGAGGAAGCGAAGCAGGACGATCTGACACAGGGGGAGTCCAAGCCGGAGAGCTCTCATCAGGAAGCGACGAAGCAGGATGCCCCTGCGCAGAGCGTGGCAAACCCGGATGTTCCGAAGCAGGACGAGAGCGCGAACACGGAACCGGCTTTGGAAGCCGGACAGTCCGGTGAAGCGGAAACAGGGGCCAGCCAGCAGGAAGATGCGGCGCCGTCCGCTGAGCCTGAAGAAAATGAAATCAAAAATCTCGAAATCAACGGCAGACCCCGACACGGCAAAGCCGCGCAGGACGCGGAGGTACAGTACAGGCTGGTTCCCGAGAAGACTGAGCCGATCCTGCTGGCAGTTCTGACAGGCCTGAATGAGGACGTCGAACTGGCCCTGGACGGCGTCAAACGCGGCGCTGCCGAGACGGAAGAAGATACCGAACGCGGCGAAAAGACTGTGACATACCGCGTGAGCGTGGAGTGGGG
>CADBLV010000350.1 GCA_902795555.1 uncultured Eubacteriales bacterium
CCTTCCATGGGGATTCAAAATCGGGGGAGAGGGAACGAGGATCAGGCTTTTTCCAGCCGGCTGGTTTTGTCTGCCAGACGAAGCGCCTCCACCAGAGGCTGAAGATCGCCGTTCATGACGGAGGCCGTGCGGTTCACGGTCATGCCGATCCGGTGATCCACCACATAATCGTGATTAAAATAATAGGTGCGGATCCGCTCGCTTCGATCGCCCGTTCCGATTTGAGAACGGCGGTTTTCCGCGTGTGCTTCCTGCTGCCGGAGGCGAAGCTGATCCAGCAGGCGGGAGCGAAGCACCTTCAGGGCACGGGCTTTATTTTCCAACTGGGATCGCTCGTCCTGACAGGTGACGACGGTGCCTGTGGGGAGATGAGTCACCCGGACCGCGCTGTCTGTGGTATTCACGCCCTGGCCCCCGTGACCGGAAGCATGGAAAACATCGATTTTCAGATCCGCGGGATCGATGTCTACCTCCACGTCTTCCGCCTCAGGAAGAACGGCGACGGTGACCGTTGACGTATGAATGCGGCCTCCGCTTTCCGTGACGGGAACCCGTTTCACGCAATGGACACCGGACTCATATTTCATGACGGCGAAGGCGTCCTCCCCGGTGATCATGGCCAGGGCTTCGTTCACTCCGCCCAGATCGGTGTCGCTCAGGGAAAGAAGGGACAGCTTCAGGCCCACCTTTTCAGTGAACTTCATATACATCCGCAACAGATCGCCGGCGAACAGCGCGGCTTCCTCACCACCGGCACCGGCACGGATTTCCATGATGACATTCCGGCTGTCCAGTGGATCTTTGGGAATCAGGAGCAGGCGCAGATCCTCCGTCAGGGCAGACTCCCGCGGGCGCAGGACAGCCAGCTCCGCCTTTGCTTCCTCGGCGAAATCCGGATCGGAGAGAAGGGATTCCGCATCGTGAATCTGAGAAAGAACATCCTGATATTCCCGATATTTCAGGACCAGGGGTTCCAAAGCGGACATCTCCTTCAGATATGCCTGATAGCGGGGAAAATCGGAAACAACCTCTGGCTGGCCGATGGCCTGGGCCAGCTCCTGATACCGTTCCGAAACCTCGGCAAGCTTTTTATCCATGGGTCCTCCCTTCCGGACGGCGGGCATAAATCATTCGATCAATCCCTCTGTCGTCCCGCCGCAGCGTGACATCCCGCCAGAGCGCAGCTTCCAGCAGCTCGGCTACCGCCGGGGCCTCATCCATGCCCAGCTCCATCAGCAGGCATCCTTCCGGGGACAGATGGGCCGGGGCGAGCGCGATGATGCGCCGATAAAAATCCAGTCCGTCTTTTCCACCGTCCAGGGCCAGGGCAGGCTCCCGGAGGACTTCCGCCGGCAGCATGGGGCAGGCGGCGGAGGGAATATAGGGCGGATTGGAGACGATGAGATCGAACACCCGGTCGGGAACGGCATGAAAAAGATCTCCGTGGGCCAGGGAAACGGAAAGCCCCAGGGCTTCAGCGTTTTCCGCGGCCAGAGAAAGGGCGTCCCGGGAGATATCGGCCAGGGTGACAGAAAGAGCGGGGAAACGGTGCTTCAGGGTTAAACCGATGCAGCCGGTTCCGCAGCACAGATCCAGCAGAAGGATCTGCGAACCGGGCGAAACCGAGTCGGCGGCAGACGCGCCTGCAGAAAGCCGATCGGAAGCGGAAGCGCCTGCGGGAATGGGATCGGCGGCAGACGTGCCTGCGGGAAGCAGTTCGGAAGCGATGATCTCACCGGCCCAGGAGCAGAGCAGCTCCGTTTCCGGCCGGGGAATCAAGGCGCGGGCATCCGTATGAAAAGACAAACCGCAGAACACCGTTTCTTTCAGAATATACTGAAGCGGCTCCCGATTAAGGCGCCGCCGCAGGAGCCGTTCATATTCGGCAAGCAGGGAAGCAGGCAGCTCCGTTTCCACATCCAGACGCAGGGAAAGAGGAGGCTGACCGCAAAGGGACGAAAGAAGCAGGGCCGCATCGGTGACCGGATCGGGAATACCGGCCTCGCGCAGACGAGCAGCGGAGGAGCGCAAAAGCTCGCGGGGATTCATCACGAGGGGATTCGTCGCATGGGGATTCATCGCGCACGGATTCATTATGCGAGGTTTCCTTCCGGAGTCTGCGGAGCATCGGAAGCAACACGGGGCCCTGACGCCTTCCGGGATTCAGAACCCTCCGGAACCGACGTTTCAGCGGTGTCGGAGGCCGGGAACTCAGATTCGGAACCCTCCGGAACCGGCGTTTCAGCGTTATCGGTGGCCGGGAACACATATCCGGGCTCGGATTCCCGATAGCTATGGAAGATTCCCCAGCCCTCCGGGGTTTTCGGACATCCCTCGGGGAAACCGTTTAGCACGACGTTGACCGACACGATGGCACACTCCAGCATGTCGGGATCCGGCTCCCGGGTGGTGAGACGCTGCATCTGCAGGCCGGGCCAGCGCAGGATGCAGGCGATTTTGCTGTTCGAATGGGCCAGCCCCATCAGCACCTCATAGCTGACACCGGCGACGATGGGCAGCATGGCCAGATGGAACAGGAAACGGACAAAATAATTGCTGATGGGAACAAGCAGATTCAGCACCAGGAAAAGGAGAATGCTGATCGAGAAAACGATCAGGAGGAAGGCTGTGCCGCAACGGGGATGCAGCCGGGAAAAGGTCTGCGCGTTTTCGGGAGTCAGGGACAGGGATGATTCATGACAATGGACGGATTTATGCTCCGCCCCGTGATATTGAAAGGTCCGGCGAACATCGGGAACAAACCCGACAGCCGCCATATAGCCGATCAGGATCGCGATTTTCACCAGGCCGCCCAGCAGCGTGTATCCCAGGACGGACATGCCGGCATTCCGAAGGAGCGTTTCCACGCCGGCCGGCAGGGCGATGAACAGGCCTACGGACAGGGCAACCGCCAGAACGATGGCGAAAGCCATCACGATTTTGTCGACGCCCTTGCCCAGCTTCTTCGACAGCCAGAGCTCAAATTTCGTAGGCTGATCGTCCAGCATGCCCAGCATTTTCGTGGAATCCTCCAGGGTATTCATGCCGTAATACAGCATCGTTCCCATGTTGATGACGCCGCGGATAAAGGGTTTCCCCATCCAGGGGTGCTTTTCCTTGAGAGGGACAAAGGGGGTGAGCTTGGTGACCATCGAGCCGTCAGGACGGCGCACAGTGACCGCCGTGGCATTGGGAGAACGCATCATGACGCCCTCCATCACGGCCTGTCCGCCTACATCAAACTTTTTCGCCTTCGGATCCGCCTGATCCGTTTTACATGTCTGATCGTTCTGATTCATCTGATCCTTCCGTTGATCCATGAGGGAAAAAACCTCCGATCCTTTCATTCGTACAGGGGAAAACATTCGACGGGAGCGGTCGGATTCCCTTTGCTTTCACGCAAATTTCACATTCCGGAAAAAATAGCTTGCAAAGGGTCGTGGGGTGTGATAATATATTCAAAGCGGTTTTATCCGCGCTAAGCAGAGGGAAAGAGGTGAAACGGCCATGAAGGAGAACATCCATCCCAAGTACGGCAAGTGCATTGTGCGCTGCGTATGCGGCGAGACGTTTGAAACCGGCTCGACCAAGAAGGAAATGAAGGTGGATATCTGCTCCAAGTGTCATCCTTTCTACACCGGTAAACAGAAATTGGTGGATACCGGCGGACGGGTTGACCGCTTCAAGAAACGCTTCAATATGGCGTGATGAAGAAATGATTAAAAAAACAAGGCGATGGCTGTGGCCATCGCCTTGTTTTTCAGATTGCTCAAATTTCCGAAGCGGGATCCGTGGCCTGATCGAACAGGGCCAGCACTTCCTTCCCGGGCTCCCGGTCCAGCAGGGTCACCACCACAGCGGCCAGCAGCCCGAACAGGAACCCCGGAATAATCTCATAAATTCCGAGCCCCACGCAGGAAAGCCAGATGATATCCGCGGCGGCGCCGCACAGAATGCCGGCGACGGCGCCTTTGAAGGTGAAACGACGCCAGAAAACGCTCAGCAGAATGGTGGGGCCGAATGCCGCTCCGAAAATGCCCCAAGCGTTTTCAACCAGACCCATGATGGAACCGCTGTTTGGATCGGAGGCGATGATCACCGCAGCTACGGCGATCAGCAGCACCACAATTCGACCGGCCCAGAACATC
>CADBLV010000351.1 GCA_902795555.1 uncultured Eubacteriales bacterium
CAGCGCCGAAGGAGCCTTCCCCCAGTTTGCTGTCTACTTCCCATTCACCCCACAGCGGGCTGAAATCCCTGATGTCGCTCATGTCGTCTCTCCTGTATTCCGTCTTGCAAATGAAAGAATGTGCTTTTATTCGGACTGACCATCCCGGAAGGGATGGTCAGTCCGTTTACATCGATTGAATTGTGGTTGAATGATTCTGTTACCTCAGCTGAAGTTGGACGCCAGCTGAACGTCCACATCATCATAGGCCTTCGCGGCGGTCTGCGCGACGCCGGCGATCTGCTGGAGAATCTGCGCGAAGCTGTGCAGCGCGGGCTGCGCTTCCACATAGCTGTTATAGAACGCATTGGAAGAAATACCGGTCCAGGCGGAAGCAACGGATTCGATCTTCTTGTCCAGCTGGCTGACCTTCGTGTTCAGCAGTTCCGCTTTTTCAGCAATCTGATTGCCCAGTTTCATCAGATCTTCAGGGGTTACTTTCAGTTCTGCCATGGTTTTAATCCTCCTTGTTTCATTTCCGGTTCAGTTGATCAGGAACGGGCACTCAGGCCGCTCTCGACTTCGGTCCAGGTCTGGGCCACCGCGGAAACCTGAGTTCCCAGGCCATTGACGATCTCACCGAGCTTGGCCAGGTTTTCCTTCTGGCTCTGATAGTCGCTCATGAAGGCATTCTGCGCAAGACCTTCCCACACGCTGTTGGTCTGGTTCACCAGGGCAGCCGCCTCGTTGATGATGCCGTCCAGTTCCGCGCCCAGGGTCTTGATTTCTCCGGCCATGGACTCCAGTTGTTCGGATGATACCTTGATGTTCGCCATTTTGTTGACTCCTTTCCTTCCTGTGGATTATTCTACAAATCGCTTGCGCGAATGTATTTGAAAGATGATGCCCGCTCAGGACACCCTGAGGCTTTTGGCCTGCTGCAGCAGGTCGTCATAGGTCTTTACGACATTGTCCATAATCTTCGTCAGCTGTTCCATCATGTCACAGTAGCGAACCACCGTATCCAGCCAGTCATCGCTGATGGTGGATTTGAACTTGTTTGCCGCCTTGCCCACCCAATAGGTGCTGGTCAGTTCATTCATGGTGGTTTTCAGATTATCGTGGATCGATTTCAGTTCATCCTTGTAGCCCCTGTATTTATTCGCGCAGGAGCTCAACTCCCCGAGGTCAAAGGAAACATGATCATAACTCCGGCCCCATCCCATCGATTACCGCCTCCTTTCCGATCAGAGCCCCAGCGTCTTCCGGGCCTTCTCCTGCAGCTGATCCGCCAGCGCTTTCGCCTCTTCCTTGTCTCCCTTGTCCATCAGCAGCTGCGCCCGCAGGGTGAGAATGCCGTCGGTGGGACCCGTCAGCTTCTCACACCGCTCCAGTTCCGTCAGTGCCTGGTCATACTGTTTCAGACCACGGAGGCACATGATCCGATAGACCCGGGCTTCCGTTCTGGTGCTGTCGTTGACGGTGATCAGCCGGAGCCTGGTCAGCGCTTCCTTGTACAGCATCATCGCTTCGTCCAAGCGGCCCAGCTGCTCCAGCGCGAAGGGCTGCAGCACGATGGCTCGGATTAAATCCTCCTCGACGTTCGGCAGCTTCAGGCACTCGTTCGCCAGATCCAGCAGATCGCTGTAGCGCTTCTGCGCGGAATACAGCTCCATCAGCATATTCCGGGCATCCACGTCCACAAGACCTTCCTCTTCCCGGCTGATCCGAGCCTTGAATTTCTCGATGGCCTCATCGATTTTCTCCTCGCCCAGCAGGATATGCGCTTCAATCGTATCCAGCTCATCCAGGGATTCGCTTTCCGTAATCACTTCCCGAAGGGAGGCGATTTCCGCGTGTGCTTCCTCAGAGCGGCCGGTCAGCCCGTATAGCCGAACCTTCTGCAGCCGCAGATTCACATCCTCCGGGAACACCTCCAGCGCAACCTTCAGGCATTCCTCCGCCTCCTCATATTGATCCTTCTCCACCAGGATATCAATCATCAGGCAGTACAGAGACATCTCCGCCGGGAATCTCGTCAGGGAGCGCTTACACAGGCTCTCCGCTTCGTCCAGGCTCTCGGTCTGAATCAGCAGGTTGATCCGGTGCGCGACGGGATCCACCCATTCCGGGTTTTCCCGGCTGGCCCGGATATACGCGGCCATGGCATTGTCCACCTGGCCCAGTTCCTGATAGCAGAAGCCCAGGTTGTTGGTCATCTGCGGATCCGTGTATCCGGCATCCTCCGCCAGATGGAATTCCTTGATGGCCTCCTGATAATCGCTGTGCAGGATCTTCAGGTTCCCGATGGCGTAATGCAGTTCACCGCTGTTCGGATCAAGCTCCAGGGCCTTGTCATAGCAAAGTTTCGCCTGATCCAGTTCCGCCGTCACCGCGTGGATATTACCTTCCTCGATATAGGCGCCGGCATATTGAGGATCGGCTTTTTCCGCTTCGCTCAGCAGGTCGAGCGCGTCCTCATACTGCTCTTTGCAGGCCAGCAGATGCGCCTGCTGGGTCAGATCGATCGCCTCCAGGGTTTCCGGGGAATACGAATTGTTCTGTTCCATGTCGTTGTCCTCCCTTTATTGCTGTCACAGCGTGCTCCAGATGAATCGAATGGGGTTGGAAAAATTTTGAATGAGCTGAAGATTGAATCCCGTGATTTTCTGCTGAAGGATGACGGGCTTGACAAGGCCATAGGTCGAGAAGGTGTAATTCGGATCCAGACTGCTTGCCACCCATTGCATGAATTTAGACGGGGACCCGAGGGTATCCAGGAACTTGGTGATATGGTCGGAAGGCTTGTCGATCTTAACGTCATACTGGAAATTGTTCAGGTTCAGGTTGATATGGTTGTTGATGGAACCAATCTTGTTCCCGGCCGCCACGCCGTCTTTCATGAAAGAATTGACGATGTCAAACATCTTGGTGGTTTCTTTTTCGCCCGTATTTCGATCCTTGTAATCAAAATTCCAGGCGTTCCCCAGGGTATTGTTTATGAACGTATCCCAGGTATCCTTTCCCGCCTTCACAGTATCCCAGAACGCATGTCCTTCGCTCTTTCCGTAATTGTTGGTCCGCAGCATGCTGTAGCCGCCGTTGATAATCTTAACCCAGTTCTTCGCCTGTTTCCAGTATCCCTTTTCGCTTGTCGCCTCTTTGAAGAGTTTCCCGCCGCCCTCTTTGATGCTCTTCCAGGCGTTTTTAAAGAAATGACCGTTCTGCTTGATGACCGTCTTAAAGCTCTGTGCAAACTTACCGATGTTGTAAATGATGTTCGCAATGGCAACCACAACTTCGATCGTCTGGAACACCGCCGCGGATTCATAGTATCCCGCCCGTCTGAGGACGGAGGCAAAGTCCGATTCGGAGGCAATCTTGTTTTTGGCGGATTTGTGCAGAACATTTTTATCTGTCTGTGCATCAATATACATCGCAATCTTCGCGGCAGTGTTGTAAATCGCTACCGCCAGCGCGGCACAGGCCAGAAGCACAGCGACCCACGTTCCTCCCGACACAACGATCAGGATGGCATCAATCACCACAAGGGTGATGGCCACGACCACCGCGATAACCGCGTCGATCACCTCGGCGCCACCACGGAAATGATACCAGTCCTTGATCTCATTGATGAAATGTTCAAAATGCGCTTGGATGTCCTTCAGGAAAGACCGAACCCAGTCGAACAAATCGCCCAGACCGAGAAAATCGCAGACAGCTTCAATACAGCGCTCAATAAAGTTTTTATCCTTGATACCCCATCTTTTCCGGAAATCGCCTATCAGGGTTTTGATCTGATTGGACAGATTGGTTTCGGCTGTTTTGACATTGCTTTGGAAGGTTGTAACCTTCGAGGAATAGGTGGACAGCGCGCTGGATTTGGTTCGCAGCGCGTTGATCTTCACCCGAACCTTGCTGTAGGCTGTGTTGATATTAGGCGTCATGCCGCCGGAATAACCGGACAGCTTGTTTTTGACCTTATTCTCCAGGTTATCCGCATACGTACCCGCTTTCTTGGATGCATCCTGAGCGTCTTTGGCCAGATCGGCGAGTTCGCTGAAAACGAATTTGACCATACACCTCTTCTCCTTTCCCCTTTTTTCAGAGATTATCCTCCGGTAACTTTCTCGATGATTTCATCCTTCAAGGCTTGCAGGTATTTTGAATAATAGCTTTTGGCCTGGGATTCCGCGGAATTGATCTGCCCCGTCAGCGAATTGATTTCGTTGTTGATCGCATTATAAGCCCCGCTGACATTGGAATCCGAATACACACCGCTTTCCTTCTTCGCTTCCAGACAAGCGTAGTTCGTGTTAAACGCGGAGTCGCCCGTCATCCCTTTTGCGTGCTCATCCAGCGCATCGTTCAGTTCCTTGTTGATCCCGTCCGGCGCGCCATGGATGGGATCATGGGTAATGGCGTTTCGGATGCCTTCCAGTTCGGCCTTCTTGCTTTTCAGGTCTTTGGACTTCCGCTTGCATGATGAGTACTGGCTGTAATACCATTTGCTGCTTGCCATGCGTCATTCCCTCCGTCCGGCCTTTCAGGCCTGCTGTTTCAGGATTTCCGCTGCCTTTTCCAACTGCACGCTGAAAGCGAATTGCTCCTCTTCCTGATAGCCGAGGAAAAATACCCTGGAAATCTGATTGTGATTGAAAAGGAAAGTCCGTTCGCTTCCCATATATCCTTCCGGATAGGGGATGCCCACATAATCCCACACCGTTTCCGTCTCCGCTTCCTGCTGAAGATAGCCGATGATCATCATCCGTTTCACGTTCTCTCCGATCAGCACGACGCTCCCGATAGGCAGTAATCCTTCCAGTTTCATGTTTCTGTTTCTCCTTTCTTATTGTCTGACGACCGCTGCTGTAGAATCGGCGATCGACGGATATTGAAGCGCCGAATAATCATACGTTCCGGCGTTCGAAGACCATTGGGTCACAACCTGAGTAATGTTCGCGCTGGCCGAGGCATCTACGTTTCCGGTGGCCACGGCGTTCACGGTTTCCACGGTGATCGTGGTCTGGCCCGCTTTGATCACAATGGAAGTTCCGTCCACGGACTGGTTGGTAGCCGCCGGCGGAATGACGGAAGCCGCGCCGTTCTTCTCCGCGGCATAGCTGCAGACGCAAACCTCCAGCGTTCGCTGATTGGCCTGTTCGGCCATGCCGTTCATCACGATGGAAACCTGCTGCTGGGGGACCTTCCCGATGCTCTCCCGGGGAGCAATCACGCTGGACGCGGTCTGCAGCGCGCCGGTCCCCGTCTGGACGTTCAGGCGACATTTCGTATCCCCGGAAGCAATCCGGACATCATGAATCACGGGCGTGAATGGCTTCGGAACGGGCAGGGCAATCGCCTGCACGATATCCCGAACCACCCCGATCTGCGCTTTTTCCAGATCGGAGTCGATCCAGTCGATGTGCTTGCCGCTGGACGCTTCTCCCGGAGCCCGGCCGTACATTTTCTGGAAGAGGCTTTCGCCGATCACGCTGACCAGGATTTCCCGATAGGCCGGATCCAGATTCCCATGGATGTTCGAGACGACGGCTTCGCCGAGTTTGGAGGCAATCTCCTCGTCGGATGTTCCGTTCACCATGCCGTCAATCACGATCTGATTAATCTGGGTGGCCATCAGAGAATTCTTGACCTCGCGCAGGTTTCCAGGCGACCCGGAATAATCCAT
The DNA here is from genome assembly GCA_902795555.1 of uncultured Eubacteriales bacterium. The sequence goes on from CADBLV010000351.1 coordinate 5,669, forward strand.
CAGGAATTGCAGGCACTGCAGGGCGCATTGCGCGCTCATGCCCTGAAGGCCAAGCGGGGCGTAGCTTAAATCGGGGATGTAGGGAGCCGGCGTGGTCGAAGACAGCTGCGGCCGGCAGATCAGTTCCAGAAAGCTGACATCCGTCTGCAAAATGTCCCCGATGATGGAGTGCAGACACTCCTTCTGCCGCATGCCGCGATAACTCAGATCAATCATGACCGCGGAAGGCAGGCAACTGTGCAGCACAGGTTTGGGAGACATCACCTGATATCCCAGATACGGTTTGTAGGCCGCGGCGATCGTGGAAACCAGCACCGGCCTGGTCGGAAGCTGGGGATAGGCCAGGTTGGGAATGTAGGCTTCCCGGATCGTGGAATACAGTTTAGGACGGGGCTTCAGCTTTCTGTATCCGGCGTCCCCGCCGCCGGAGGAGTCGCCTCCCTTGCCTTGTTTGGTATTGTGCTGGGCTTCCAGCAGCTGCTGGCACAGGGTGTCGTCCGCCACATAAAAGCTCTGATAGATCACTTCCTTGATCGCGTCCGCGATTTCGATCAGGGCATCGCCGATGTCGTCCACCTTGGAGAAGGTAGTGTCAAACTGATCTTCGTAGGTCTTGAAGGCCTCCCCGCCCCAGGCAGCCTTAATGGCTTTGTGCACCGAGCGGATTTCCAGGCCCACGTCCGTGAAGCGTTCCCTGCTTCTGGCGAACACTTCCCAGGCCCGCATAACGCCGTTATTGTCGATCCGTTTCAGGCTTTGAATCGAATCTGCCATCTGTTTCCCCTCTTTCCTTGTTTATTGGTCATCCAGTGCGCGAATATGAACGGTCTCTTCCTCGTAATGCCAGTAGGCGTCGCCCGCAACATACGGCCGCTTCAGCTGCCGCTGCATCTGCAGAGTGATATCGGACATCTTCAGATTGTTCAGATAATCGAAGTACAGATAGGTACCGATCGTTCCGATATATCTGGTCAGATCGTTGCCCGACAGCATGGACACCTTGGAATTCGGATAATCCACCCAGATAATGCAGCACCGGCATCCGTCGAACTGGGACAGGATCTCCAGGATCTGCGGATAGACACTCTTGTCTTCCGATGCCAGGCGGATGGCCTGATCGTCGCTGACCACCAGCAGCTTCAGCGGCCACTTGGCAGCCAGGTCGCTGCGCTCGTTCGGATCCTCGATGTCGTACAGCAGCCGCTGCCGTTCCTCCATTTCGGCGTGCAGATCGGCAATGGCTTCCCGCATCAGGGAGAGATCCGTAATATAGCTGCTGACAATCGGCAGATCCTTCAGGGCGTTCAGATTCTTCCGGCGGCCGTCCAGCACGATGGCCTCCGTCGGAGCCAGATAATGATTTGCCTGCAGCTGCTTCACAATGGCCCGCGTCGTTGCGTACCGGCTGGCGCCGCGGCCGTTGATAATCAGGCTGGGCGTCTGATCCAGGGCCAGGGTAACCGGTTCCACCTTTTCGTAATCCATACCCAGCACAACCCGATAGGGAATCTTGAATTCCTCTGGCATCTGGCGCGTCTGCTCGGAAAGGAGAAGGCTCTTCGGCACATAGGGAATCGGAGCCGCCTGGAAGGAAACCGCCTGATTCCGGTTCCGGAGTTCCTCCTGCAGCCTGTCGATCCGCTCCTTCTCCGTCTCCGCCTTATGGGTCAGGGCGAACTGCGCTTCCACAACCCGCTTGTCCAGCTGCACCAAAGCCCGGCCTGGATAGTTGTACGGCTCCATCTTCCGCACGTTCATCATGCTGGTATATTCGCTTTCATCGTTACAGCTCAGGCAGATCTTGTTGGCGAAGTTACTGCTCATCCGGTAGGTAATATTATTGGAAGCGTTTCCGGTAATGATCATGGAAATGCCCACGCTCAGACCCTCCCGGGAGAGCATCTGAATCGTGTCGTCATACTGCTCGTAATATTCCCGGAATCCGGCAATATTGTCGATCACCAGCACGATCAGCGGCAGCCTGCCATCGTTCAGATCCAGATAGGCTTCGTAGGTACCGACGCTCTTCTGCATGAACAGGTTTTTCCGTTCGGCAATGGTACGTTCCAGCATGCGAAGCAGATTCTTGATCCGATCCTCGTCGTTGATGCCGACCACGCCGCCCACATACTTGCTTTCCTCGAAAACATGCATGGCCAGGGTGCCGCAGTCGATCACATAGAAATTGACTTCTGTCGAATCGTATTTCCGGATCGCTTCCAGCATAATCGTTTGCAGCAGGTTGGTTTTGCCCATCTGCGAAGCGCCGATCGCGAAGGTATTGCTGTCGCTCAGGTTCATGCTGTAGCTGCCCTGATACTGATTCTCCGGATCGTCGTAGACAGCCACTGTGACATTGATATCCTTCCCTGTCCGTCCCAGAGGCTTCAGCTCGTCCAAAGCCACCACCTGCACCAGGGGCTGCAGCACGATGCTGGGCAGCGGATCAATGCCTGCGTCTTCGCAGTAGCTGGTAACATATTTAACCAGCGCGTCCAGCTGCGTGTCCGGCTTCGTTCCGTCCTCTTTGGCCGAAGAACTCTTCTGCTCGTAGACCAGCGTGGGCTTGCCCCACATGTTCAGTTCGTGAATCTTAAAGGGTTCCTTCATGCCCGGATCGATATTCGGAACACCGCCGCCGCTGTAGGCGCTCTGGAACAGCTCAAACAGCTCGTTGTTGCCAACCTGCAGATAAGCCCGGCCGGGTTCCCGGATTTCAGCCGCCAGCGGGGTCTTGATCATATCCTGGCTGTCTTCCTTGCTCTGCACCTTCAGGCACAGCTTAAACCGGCTGTTGCTCCAGATCTGACCGTCCACCACGCCGCTGGGCTTCTGGGTGGCCAGAATCAGATGTACGCCCAGGCTTCGGCCGATGCGTGCCGCGCTGATCAGTTCCTTCATGAAGTCCGGCTGCTCCGCCTTCAGTTCGGCAAACTCGTCCACGATGATGATCAGATGGGGCAGCGGCGCGGGAACGTTCTCCGGCTTTGCCTTGTAGATTTTGATATAGTCGTCGATCTTGTTAACATTCACTTCCGCGAACAGCCGCTTTCTTCGCTCCAGCTCCGCCTTGATGGATTTCAGGGAGCGTTCAATCTCCCGGCCGTCGATATCCGTGATGCTGCCGGCCAGATGCGGCATACCCCGGAACTGGTTCGCCATGCCGCCGCCCTTGAAGTCGATCAGCAGGAAGGTGACTTCATAGGGGTGGAAGAAAACGCACATATTGATGA
>CADBLV010000352.1 GCA_902795555.1 uncultured Eubacteriales bacterium
AAGCCGTGCTCCGCCAGCGCTTCGCCGATATAGGCGGCGTAGGACGGCGTGCAGCAGAGAATGGTGGACTCCAGATCCATCATGAACTGAATCTGCCGATCCGTGTTGCCGGAGGACATGGGCAATGTCAGGCATCCCACCTTGTGGGCGCCTCCGTGGAGCCCGGATCCGCCGGTGAAGAGCCCGTAGCCATAGCACACCTGCACCACGTCTTCCTTACTGCCGCCCGCGGCCACGATGGCCCGGGCGCAGCAATCCTCCCAGAGGTCGATGTCCGCCTGGGTATAGAAGGCCACGACCCGCTTGCCGGTGGTTCCGGAAGTCGAGTGGATGCGGACGCAGTTGTCAAGGGAAGTTCCCAGCATTCCATAGGGATAGGTGTCGCGGAGATCCGCCTTGGACAGGAAGGGCAGCTTATGAATGTCCTCCACGCCGCGGATATCCTCCGGCTTTACGCCTTTTTGCTCCATCAGATGGCGGTAGTAGGGGACGTGATCCCAGACATGGCGCACCTGTCTGACGATTTTTTCATTCTGAATTTCCAGAATCCGCTCCCGCGGGGCGGTTTCAATTTCCGGCTGGTAATACTGCTTCATGAATACCCTCCTTCGATTCGATTCGGGTCATTATACACCATCTCTTCCGGGGAAAGGAAGGGGATTTGGATAAATTTGACTGTACTTGCGCTGTTTTTGCGGCGCAAAAAACAGGTTGACAGGCTTTGCGCGCGTATGTTATATAAAAGGTTAGCGGTTTTTTCCGCCAGCGATGGAAACAAGGAGGCTGGAAAATGTCCCGGAGCTATGTACTGATTACGGATTCGGCTTGCGATCTTGGAGTTGAGCGAATGGCGGAATGGGGGATCGGAATGATTCGGATGCCCTTTCTGTTCACAGACGAGGGAAAGGACAAGCTGGATCTGGATCTTCCGCTGGTGGCCTTCTATGATCAGATGCGGGACGGCCGGGTGGCCAAAACTTCCGCAATCAACGTGGAAACCTATTTCCGGGTTTTCACGCCATGCCTGGAAAACGGGCAGGACGTGCTGTATCTCGCTTTCTCCAGCGGGCTGAGCGCCACATGCGAAAACAGCCGGAAGGCCGCGGCGGCCATGATGGAAAAATATCCGGGGCGGAAAATCCGGATCGTGGATTCCCTGGCGGCCTCCGCAGGCGAGGGCCTGATGGTTTATCTGGCCAAAAAGAACCTGGACGCGGGCCTGTCTCTGGATGAAAACGCGGAAAATCTGGAAAAAGAGAAGCTGCATGTCTGCCACTGGTTCACCGTCGAAGATCTGAAATATTTAAAGCGCGGCGGACGGGTCAGCGCGGCGACGGCTCTGCTGGGGTCGGCGCTGAACGTTAAGCCCGTTCTGCATGTCGACGATGAGGGGCATCTGATCAAGATGACCCAGACCCACGGCCGGAAGAAGTCCATCCGGAAAATGGCGGAATGCCTGGGAGAAACCATCCGCAAAGAATCGCCGATTTTCATTTCGCACGCGGACTGCCTGGACGACGCGGAGATGCTGGCCAGAATCATCAAGGAAGATTACGGCATGGAAACGACTGTGATCACCGAGATCGGCTCCGTGATCGGCGCCCATTCCGGCCCGGGGACCTTGGCGCTGTTCTTCCTGGGAAGCCATCGGTAAAATCACTTGCGCGAAAACGGAAAAGCGCGTATAATAGATTGCAGGAAAAACGCAAAGGAGGGGTTCTCCCATGATACAGGTAATCGCGGGCAGGAAAGGATCGGGAAAAACCAAGCGCCTGATTGACCTGACCAATACAACGGCCAGGGAAGCATCGCACGACGTGATTTTCCTGGATGACGACAATCGATACATGTTCGACGTGGATCACAAAGTTCGGTTCATCAACGCCGAGGATTATCATATTCACAGCGCCGAAATGTTCATCGGCTTCCTGTGCGGGATCATTTCTTCCAATTTCGACCTGGGGACGGTGTTTATCGACGCGTTCCTGAAGCTGTGTCACACGGAGCTGGGCGACACGGCGCCGATCGTCGAAACGCTGGCCGAGCTCGGAAACAAGCACGACGTGGATTTCGTGCTGAGCCTGAGCGCCGATCCCGAGGAGCTTCCGGCATATCTGAAACAGTATCTCATCTGACCTGCCGGGCCGGATGGTTTGGAAAGAGGCGGGTTTCTCCGCCTCTTTTTTCAGAAAACAGACCTCATCATAAGCAATGGAGCGTGACGGTTTATGTCCTATTTTTCTTCCCGCGGCGGCAGCTGCGTCACGGCCAGCCAGGCCATTCTCCGGGGGTTGGCTCCCGACGGCGGACTGTTTGTTCCCGCCATGTTTCCCACGGTGTCCGGGGCGGCGCTGTCTTCCCTGGGCGCCATGAGCTATCAGCAGCGGGCGGCATTGATCCTTTCTCAGTATCTGGAAGATTTTTCCGCGGCCGAGATTGAGCAGGACGTGGCCGCGGCCTACGGCGATCGGTTTGATGATCCCGCGGTGGCGCCGATCCGGCGGCTTGACGACAGCACGTTTGTGCTGGAGCTGTTTCACGGCCCCACGCTGGCCTTCAAGGATATGGCGCTGCAGCTGCTGCCGCGCCTGATTTCGCGCAGCGCGGTGAAAAACGGGGAAAAGAGGGAAGTCAGCATTCTGGTCGCCACCAGCGGGGACACCGGCAAAGCGGCCCTGGAGGGATTCCGGGACGTGGAGGGGACCAGCTGCACCGTGTTCTATCCCCTGGACGGGGTCAGCGATATTCAGAAGCTGCAGATGGTGACGACCGGCGGCAACAATACCCATGTGATCGCTGTGAAGGGGAATTTTGACGACGCGCAGACCGGGGTCAAGGCCCTGTTTGCTTCCGAAGAATTCGCCCGGAAAATGGACGAAGCGGGGCGGGTGCTCTCCTCGGCCAACAGCATCAACTTCGGCCGCCTGGCGCCGCAGATTGTGTATTATTTCTCCGCATATGCGGATCTGGTCAATTGCGGGGCGGTGACCCTGGGCGATCCGGTGAACTTCTGCGTGCCCACGGGCAATTTCGGCAATATTCTCGCGGGCTATTATGCCCGGAATATGGGCCTGCCCGTCAACCGGATGATTTGCGCCAGCAACCGCAACAACGTGCTGACAGATTTCTTCCATCACGGGATTTACTCGACCCATCGGACTTTCTTCCAGACGATCAGCCCCAGCATGGATATTCTGGTTTCTTCCAATCTGGAACGGCTCCTGTTTGAATCCGCCGACCGGGACGGCGATCTGGTTTCGACCTGGATGCGCCAGCTGAAGGAATGCGGCAGTTTCTCCGTCGGAGATCAGCGGCGGGAATGGATGGGGAGCGTTTTCTGGGGAGAATGTGCCGACGACAAGGATACCCTGGCGGAAATCCGCAACCGCTTCCTGCAGGATCACTATCTGATGGATCCGCACACGGCGGTGGCGGGGCATGTGCTGCGGGAGTATCGGAAAGCCTGCAACGATCATACGCCGACCGTTCTGGTTTCCACGGCCAGCCCGTATAAATTCGCGGCGGACGTGCTGCGGGGGATCACGGGCGGAGCGGAGGAAGCGAAAGACGCCTTTGAGGCCGGAGAGAAGCTGGAAGCGATCAGCGGCGTTCCCATGCCGGAGCAGGTGCGCGGCTTGAGAAATCTGCCCGTCCGGCATCGCCGGGAATGCGAAAAGGATCGGATGGCCGAAGCCGTTCTGGCGGAACTGGGGCTGTAACTTTGTTCTTTTCAAAAGGCGGGAAATATGATAAAATGAACGCCGGATGTTTTTGACACCGGGCAGGCATCCGGAAAGGCGTGATGAACAGATGACCGCTTCTGAGCGGCTGATTGACATGCTGCGGTTAAAGGCTTCCGCGGCAGTGGTGATCCATGATCCTTCCAATATGTTCTATCTGACGGAGGGATACACCGGCGAGGGGCTGGTTTTCATTTCGGCGGCCCGCCGGGTGATCGTGACGGATTTCCGATATACGGAGCAGGCTTCGCGGCAGGCCTCCGGCTTTGAGGTTCTGATGACAGATCAGGCCCATCCGGAAAAAGCCTGTCTGGCGGATCTGGTTCGCGACGGCGGGATCACGGAGCTCCGGCTGGAAACGAACTATCTCTCCGTAGACCGATATCAGGAAATCCGGGCTGCGGTGGGCGAAGAAGTGAGCTGCGTTCCGCTGGATCAGGCGCCGCAGAAGCTCCGCCAGATTAAAACGCCGGCCGAGGTGCTGGCGATTCGGAAGGCCTGCGATATCACGTCCGAAGCCTTCGCCGCCATCCTGGGAAAAATCCGCCCGGGAATGACGGAAAAGGAGCTTCAGATCGAGCTGGACTTTACGCTGCTGCGCCTGGGGGCGGACGGAAACGCGTTTAACACGATTATCGCCTCCGGGGAAAACGGAAGCCTTCCGCATGCGATTCCGGGCGGGCGCGAGCTGCGCAAGGGCGATATGATCACCATGGACTTCGGGGCCAAGGTAGACGGATACTGCAGCGACATGACGCGGACCGTCGCGCTGGGAAAGCCGGACGACGAGATGAAGCGGGTGTATGAAACGGTGCTGCGCGCCCAGACCATGTGCGAAGACGCCCTGGCCGCGGGGAAGAACTGTTTCGAGATTGACAAGCTGGCCCGCGACTATATCGACGCCCGGGGATATGCGGGCCGATTCGGACACGGCCTGGGTCATGCGGTGGGCATTGATATTCACGAAGAGCCCCGCCTGAATCAGAAATGTCACGACGATCTCCGCGCCGGGATCGTGATTACCGTGGAGCCCGGAGTGTATATTCCCGGCCTGGGCGGCGTTCGGATTGAGGACACCTGCCTGGTGAAGGAAAACGGATGCACGCCGCTGACGACGGCCGACAAGCAGCTGATCATCCTGTAAGGGCAGATCGGCCGAGTGGGCCGCATGGCAGAGGTAAACCTGCAGTTCACAGAGGAGGCATATTTTGTTCGCGATCCGCAAAGCGGGAGCGAGTACAAAATAGCCAACCGAACAAAATGACAGATGTGAACC
>CADBLV010000353.1 GCA_902795555.1 uncultured Eubacteriales bacterium
CGCTGACAGAGGGAGGCAGGCGGCTGTATTCCGGGGAAGACCTGAAGAGAATGAAGATCATCTGCTTTCTGCGGGATATGGGGCTGTCGCTGGATACCATCGAGCAGCTGCTGAAGGAAGAAGATCCCGGCAGCGTCATCTCTGTTTTGCTGAAACAGCAGGAACAGCTGCTGCAGGGAGAGATCGGGGAGCGCAAAGAAAAACTGGATCGGCTGGCGGAACTGAAAAAAGGTCTGAAGACGACTTTGCCGTTCTCCATCAAAACCATCGGTGACATAGCGACGGTTATGGAAGGAAAAAAGAAACTGAGCGCGGTGCACAGGAATATGATTCTGCCTGCGATTCCGCTGGGGATCCTGCAGTGGGCAGCTATCCTGCTGTGGATTTTCAAAGGGATCTGGTGGCCTTTTGTGGTCTGGGTCGTTCTGGTGATCCCTTACGGAATCTGGGCCGTCCGGTATTATTATCAGAAGGTAGCCTACATCTGCCCCCAGTGTCATGAAGAATTCCGTCCGGCCATGAAGGAAATGATCTTTGCGAAGCATACCACCAAAACACGCAAACTGACCTGCACAAAGTGCGGCCATCACGGCTTCTGCGTAGAAACATATGGAGGTGACATCCAATGAAGAAGATCATTTCGGTCCTTCTGGCCATGATTATGGCATTGACCGTCTGCGGAATTACCGCGGCGGAGCAGGGAAGCAGAAAAATGGAAACGCCCGCGGATGCGGATGAATTTGTTGCGGCCTTCCTGGGAGAGCATCCGGAAGAACTGGAAGGTGCATGGGCATTTTCCGCACAGATGGAAAATGCGATCAAACAGATGGGCGGAATCGCCGGTTTGGCGAAAAAGCTGACTGCACTGGGCAGGCCCGATACCATCATGCCGGCGTATGAAGGGGAGATGGGCGGCTTTCAGGTGTTCCACGTCCCCTGCACTTTTTCGCTCATGAAGGTGGATCTGATCCTGGCCGTTCAGGATGGCGCCGTCGCGGGCCTGCAAACCGGCACATACACCGGTCATCAAGCAGAGAAAACCGAATCCGGTCTGTTTGACAGCATTGAACTGGCCCTGCCGGTGCCAATGCTTGGCGAACTGCCAGGAATGCTCACGGTTCCGAAGGGAGAAGGAACATTTCCGGCGGTCATTCTCCTGCAGGGTTCAGGGGCCAGCGATAAGGATGAATCGGTTGGAAATCTGAAACCTTTTCGGGATCTGGCCGAAGGTCTGGCAGAAAAAGGTGTTGCCGTCTATCGCTTTGATAAGCGTTCTTATGTGTACGGCATGGAGCTGATGGCAAACAGGCAGATCACCCTGGTTGATGAAACCATTGAGGATGCCGTGAATGCCGTGCAGCTGGTTGCTCAGCAGGACAGGATTGATCCGGACCGCATCTATGTGCTGGGTCACAGCCTCGGAGGAAACGCGATTCCGGCCGTTGCGCGGGAACTGAAAAATGCGCCGGTAAAGGCCCGCGGGTTTATCATGCTGGCCGCTTCGCCCAGACCTCTGGATGTACTGATGCGGGAACAGTACGATTTTCTGTATTCCCTGATGCCGGAAATATCGGCGGAGCAGCAGGCTGAAAAGGATGCGCTCTTCGCGGAACTGGATAAATTGCAGGATCCGGATTCCCTGACTGAGGACGATCAGGTTGCCGGGGTTTACACCGCTTACTGGAAATGGCTGGCGGATTACGACATTCTGCAGGCGGCCGGTGAGATCACAGAGCCGGTGCTGCTTCTGCAGGGAGAAGAGGACTATCAGGTGACCATGGAAGATTTCGGAATCTGGAAAGACGCGTTTGGCCAAAAGGAGAACTGGCAGATGATTTCCTATCCGGGACTGACCCATGTTTTCACTCCGGGACAGAAAACAGAAGGAAGCGCGGTTTATTCCCGTTCAGACAGAATGGATACTCAGGTGATTCAGGATATTGCTGATTTCGTTGTTCGTTGAAAGAAAACCAATGAGAGGCTTCCGAAAGGGAGCCTTCTTATCTCTGCTCCGGCGGCAGTTCCACTTCCGGGTTGAGAAAAGATTCATAGGGAAGTTTTTCGCAGGGGATCCCAAGCTCATCCAGGATCGCTACAAAGGCCAGATAATACCGGTCGTTGCTGAAATTCTGGGTAAAGTTGATATAGAAATATCCGGCTGTCTCGTTCATGATCACAAACGAGCTCCCGAAGGCGGGATCCGCGTTCAGGTAACGCACTTCCGTAATCTGATCGGTATAATCGTTTGTTTTCAGGCCTCCGACATAGTCGATGAAGAAAGTGTCCTGCGGATGGGTTTCTCCCATGCGCCCGGTTCTACACGAATCGTGTGGAACCGCCCCCTACGCCTTCCTGCAACTGCGCGATGGGCGGAGGCAAGGAACACCGGGCGATTCCGCTCCTGACACTGTTCCGTTCCGACTGAATTATTTCATTTTCGTTTCCAGCGTTTCGATCATTTCGGGGCTCATGCCATGAGAAGTCAGATAATTTTCCGCCGCGGCTTTCCAGTCAATGTTTGAAAGGTCTTCTCCGTTTTCCTTTCCGGCGATCAAATAGATCATATGCATGATATTCTTTTCAGCGATAAAGTCATACTGTTCGGTTCCGACTTCAATGCCGTAGAAGTTCACATAGCTGAGCATATAATCGGCGATCAGTTCCTCCGGGGAGAAACCGGCCATCATTTCCAGCAGCATCGCGGCGAACCCGGTCCGGTCCTTGCCCTCGGTGCAATGAAGCAGGTAGGGCGGTTCATGCTCTGAGAGGAAAGTAAAGCCTTTCACGATTCCCTCTGTAAATTCGTCAGATTCGTAATTTATGGGGAGTTTCATCGTCAGCACGCTGCCGGATTCATACAGTTCCCTGTAATACGGGGAAGCAAAGTCTTCCGCCGCCAAATATTCGGCCACTTTTTCTTCGCTGTCCGCCATGTTCATAACGGTTTTGATCCCGGCTTCCCGAATCAGTCGGTCTGCAATCGCGGCCCTTTTGATTTTGTTGTTAATCGGCGAAGCGGATCGATACAGTTTTCCGGGA
>CADBLV010000354.1 GCA_902795555.1 uncultured Eubacteriales bacterium
TATGATCCCATGACCAAGCCTGCCGAAATCAAGGTTGACAACGAGCGCGCCAAATACTGGCTCGGCGTTGGCGCTCAGCCTACCGATACCGTGCGGATTCTGCTGAAGAAGACCGGCGCCATCGAAGAAAAGTAAGCGTAGAAAGGATGCATCCATGCAAGAACTTCTTACCTTTGTGGCGCAGTCTCTCGTGGAACATCCCGAGCAGGTAACCGTCACTGAGACCGAAGGCCCGGAAGCCATCATCCTGGAGCTTCATGTTGCCGAGGACGATATGGGCAAGGTCATCGGGAAGCAGGGCCGCATCGCTAAGGCGATCCGCGCCGTAGTCAAAGCGGCTACGGCGAAAAACAGCAAGCCTGTTTTTGTCGAAATTCAGTAATGTAAACGGGCGGGATTCCGGGAGGATCCCGCGTTTTTCAATTCATATCGGGAGCGATGGCATGAAACAGAACTACCTGCTGATCGGAACAGTGCTGAAACCCCAGGGCATCCGGGGCGAAAGCAAAATCAAATCCTATGCCGCGGACATCGAATCCTTCAGGGGCTGGAAGCAGCTATTTCTGCGATCGGGGGAAGACTATGTCCCCGTGTCCCTGGAGGTGAAGCGGATCCGCGACGGCTTTGTTTACGCATTGCTGAATCATGCCCCGGATGCCAATGCCGCCGAGGCCTTTCGGGGAAAGGATCTCTATCTGCCCCGGAAGGAAGTGCCGAAAGCAGATCCGGAGGACAACGGAACGCTCATCGCCGATCTGATCGGCTGCCGGGCTGTGGATGAAACGGGCGCGGAAATCGGCGTGCTGACGGAAGTCCTGCAGCACGGACCGGTGGACACCTGGGTGTTTAAAACCAAAACCGGCACAATGATGGCCCCTGCCCTGCTGGCCGTATTTCCGGAGGTGGATGAGGACGCGGGGCAGATCCGGGTCTGCGCCGAAAAGCTGCGGGAGGTTGCCGTCTTTGAAGATTAACATCCTGACCATTTTCCCGGAGATGTTCGAGGGGGTCTTCTCCGCCAGCATTCTGGGGCGGGCCGTCAGGCAGGGGCTGCTTGAGATCGGCTGCACGGACATCCGGCCCTTTTCCGCGGCGAAGCACAAAAACACCGACGACTATCCCTTCGGCGGCGGAGCGGGCATGGTGATGACGGCGCAGCCCATCATGGACGCCATGGCCGCCGTCTCCGCTGCCCTGCCTCAGGCCCGTCGGATCTATCTGGGGCCCCGTGGCAGGCGGCTCACCACAGCCCTGGCCCGGGAGCTGGCCCGGGAGGACAGTCTGATCCTCCTCTGCGGGCATTACGAGGGCGTGGATCAGCGGGCGCTCGACGCCTGCATAGACGAGGAAATCAGCATCGGGGATTATATTCTCACCGGGGGAGAGCTGGCCGCCATGGTGCTGACAGACTGTGTGGCCCGCTTTGTCCCCGGCGTTCTGGGCAGCGAGGAAAGCCCGGAGGAGGAATCCTTTTCCGATGGGCTGCTGGAATATCCGCAATATACCCGGCCCCGGGAAATCCGGGGGCTCTCCGTGCCGGAGGTGCTCCTGTCCGGAGATCACGAAAAAATCCGGCAATGGCGGCGACGGGAAAGCCTGCGGGCAACTGCCCGCTTCCGTCCCGATCTGCTGCAGGTGGCCGATTTGAGTGAGAAGGACCGTCAGATGCTGAAGGAGCTGGAAACATGTTCATCCGAAAATTAACCGTCATCGTGGTGCCTCTGGGGCTGCTGCTGGCCCTGTGCCTGCTGGCTCCCGTGTTTTCAACCCTGGGGGGATTCTGGGGAAGCCTGACGCTCGGCATCGGTCTGGGCGTCATGCTGGCCCTGCTGCTGCCGCTGGCGGGAGCCACCCGGCTTCGGGAGCCCTTTGCTTATCTGCTGTGGGCGCCCGCTGCGATTCTGATGCTGGTCCTTCTGTATCAGTATCTGGCTTCCCAGGGAGTGGATGTGCCGGTGCTGCGGCTCCTGGCCGTCAACGATTCCCGGATCATCACGCTGGAAAGCGCCTTCATGGCCTATATGCTCACCTTCTCCATCCGTACGGGACGGGGAATCTGAACGGGATTTAATCTGCAAAACACACGGCTTCGTAAACAGGCACAGCCTGTTAGATCATTAACAAAGATTTATTTGAAAAGGGGGAATCCCTGTGCAGACCATTATGCTGGACGGTCGCCAGTACGCCTCCTCTGCGGAGGTCTATGATGCTCTTTCCCGGATGCTGAATCTGCCGGAATATTTCGGCCGCAATGCCGACGCGCTGAACGATTGCCTCTCCGAGCGCCCTTCCCCGGTGTCCCTCTGGATTCTGGATGAAGGCAAAGACGACGTCAGCCGCTGCCTTTCGCTGATCTCCCGCGTGATCACCGACAACGGCGGAACCGTCACAAACCTGTGAGCATTGGAAAGGAGCGACACCGATGAAACTGCATCTTCTGGGCGTCAGCGGCCCCTTTCCGGAAAGCGGCGGCGCCACTTCCGGCTATCTTCTGGAAACCGGCTCCGCTCTGATCCAGTTTGATCTGGGCAGCGGAACCCTGTCCCGGCTCACCGCGAAGACCGCCCCCGAAAGCCTCTCGGCGATCTTTCTTTCCCATTGGCATTTTGACCACGCGGCAGATCTCCCGGTGCTCATGTACCGTCTGGAAGCCCTGAAAAAAACGCTTCCCCTGTATGCGCCCGAGGATGAATCCTCCGCCCTGTTCCGGATGATGCGCGTTTCCCCCGTCTTCGATCTGCATCCCCTCCGTCCCGGGGATGCGGTCACTCTGGGTGACGTTTCGGTCACCGCCGTTCCCGCCCGCCATCCGGTGCCCACGCTGGGCTATCGAATCGCCGGAGAAGGAAAAACGCTGGGGTATACCGGGGCCACCAACACCCTGCCGGAACTGAAGGATGTTTATCGTAGCTGCGATCTCCTGCTCTGCGACGGCCTGTTTCCGTCCTTGGTCTGGCAGGAAGACAAGCCCCATCTGTCCGCCGCCCTGGCGGCAGAGCTGGCCCGGGACGCGAAATGCGGCCGCCTGGTCATCACGCATCTGAATCCCCTCTTTTCTCCGCAAACGCTGCTGGAAGAAGCCAGACCGGTGTTTCGTGAAACATGCCTGGCTCAGGCCGGGAAAATCCTGAGTCTATGACCGCCCGGGAGAGAGGCTGGCTGCTGCCGCCGGCTGCTGTGTGCCTCACGCTGGGCGTGCTGCTGGGCCGCGCGTCCGCGTCCGTGCTCTGGAGCCTGGCGGCCCTCGGCCTTTGTTTCGCGGCAGCCTGTCTGCTTCGGAATCGCGGAAGATGGATCGCCTGTCTGGCGTTTGCTCTCGCTGTGGGAACCTTCGCCGGCTTCCTCGCCTTCCATCCGTCCCTGCCGGCCGAGGGAGAATATGCCGTGCAGGGCATCGTCACGGAGGAAATTCGCGATGGGAATTTCAGCCGGCATACGACCCGCCTGTCCCATGTGGCCCTGGATGGCAAACCCTTCTCAGGCAGCCTTTACTGGACCTTCTATTCCGATGAGGACATTCCGGGGCTTCTCCCCGGCTGCTATGTCTCCTTCCGCGCCTCCCTCTATCATCCCTCAGGCGAGTGCAACCCGGACGCCTACAATATGCGGGAGGCGCTTTTGCAGCGGGGGATGACAGCCGCTGTATACGGCATGGAAGATCTGCGGGCGGAAGAAGCGCCCTGGTTTTCCCTGCCGGGCTTCGCCGCCCGGTGCAGGCATATGCTGTCCCTCAGCCTGCTTCAGGCCCTGGGAGAGGAAACCGGCGCCTATGCCGTCACCATGCTGCTGGGGTCCCATTCCCTGATTCCCTCGGAAGACCGGGCCGCCTTCTCCAGGCTGGGCATCACCCATCTCCTGTCTGTCAGCGGATTCCATGTGGGCATCCTTTGCGCGCTCCTCCTCCTGCTTCTCAGGCTTTTTCCGATCGGGCAGAAAGGAACCTTCGTCCTCACAGCGGCGGTGCTCCTGTTCTACTGCCTTCTCTGCGGCATGAGTCAGCCGGTGCTGCGGTCTTCCGTCCTGGTGCTTCTCGGCATGCTGGGGCGAATCCTCCGGCGTCCCCGTTCCCCCCTGCATCTGTTGTCTGCCGCGTACATCCTGCTGGTGCTTCTCTCCCCCGTTCAGATCACCGGGATCTCCTTGCGGCTGACTTTCGGGGCCATGCTGGGCATCGTCTGGATCGGGCCGACGCTGATGAAACGCCTGGCCGTCCGGAATCGCCTGCTCCGGAAGGTGCTGCAGGCCTTCGCCATGACCGTGGCCGTCCAGCTGGGCATTCTGATTCCGCAGCTGGATGCTTATCAGCAGTTTCCCCTCCTCACCTTTCTGATCAATATTCCCGCCATGTTCCTGGGCTCCCTGATGATCGGGCTGTACTGGGTGGCACTGTTCCTGATTCCCATTCCCGGGCTCTCTGCCCTGATCGCCCCGGCGGCCTCATTCCTCACATCCGGTCTGACGGAGGGAATCCGCCGGCTTTCCGCCCTGCCGGGCATCTGCCTGTGGACGCCCGCCCCCTCCTGGCTTACCGTCCTGGGGGTCGCGGCGGTTTTCGCCGCCCTGTGCCCCTTCGCCCGCTTTCCCGTGCGTTTTCGGCTTCCTGCCTTTCTCCTCGGCCTGACGCTGACCGTGGGTTCCCTGATTCCGGGATATCACACGACCACCGAATACATCCAGTTCAGCGCAGGCAACGCCGACGCGGCCGTTCTCTGGGATCAGGATCGGGTTTATGTCTATGACACAGGCGAAGACGACGGAATCGTCAGCGGCTATCTGCGCCGGCGGCGTCTTTCTCCGGATGCGGTGATTCTCACCCATCTGCACGCGGATCATGCCGGAGGCCTCCGCTCCCTGATGGACGACGGCATCCCGATTCCCGTGATCTATCTCCCCGCCGGCGCGGAAGACCAGCGGATTCATGAGGACATCAGGCAGCTTCTGGCCGAGCTGAAGGCGGCGGGAACAGAATTCCGTTCCCTCTCCCGGGGCGATGAGATCTCCCTCCCTTCCGGCTCCGTTCAGGTGCTCTGGCCGGAGGAAACCGCTGTCCGCCTCCGGCAGGACGCGAACGACTATTCGCTGGTCTCCCTCCTGACGCTGAACGGAAACACGCTGCTGCAGTGCGGGGATCTCAGCGGGGTTTACGAACCCTATGTCACGGTCCCGGCCCGGATCCTGAAGGTGTCTCATCACGGATCGTCTTCTTCCACCACGCCCTCCTTCCTTTCCGGGGTTGCCCCGCGGGCCCTGATTCTGACCTGTTCCCGGGAAAAGCGGATTCAGGATTTTGCGGAGCGGACGGCTGTCACGGCGCCCCTTTATGCTACGCCGCAAACCGGCGCGATCACGGTTCGGTTTCTCCCGGATGGGTTCCGGATCATTCCTTATCTACCCGGAAGTTGATTTGGAGCAGGCCCGTCCGGATCGTCTTCCGGGCGTTCTGTCCGCCGCCCTCCATCCGGTTCACGCTGACGCAGCGCGTCGCGGGCTGGATGCGGGCGGGCAGCGCGGTTTTGTTTTTCATACTGATCTTCGATAAAAACGACCTGTCGTTTTTATCGCACCAAAGGTGCGTCGAAGAGCGCATGAGACGGGATGACGCGCTTTGCGCGGCATCAGCGTGCAAAGCACGCAGTTTCTCAAA
>CADBLV010000355.1 GCA_902795555.1 uncultured Eubacteriales bacterium
TCCGCGTTATTATTATCGTTCCAGGTCTTCATCACCGGGATGCTGACCTCCGTGTCTTCCGGCCTGGGGGCGGGCGTATAATGGTTCACCAGCGTCGCCGTGGCCGTCCCGTTTGCCGCGACGGCCAGATGCATGGCGGTCGTACTGTCGCTGCGGAGATAGAACAGATCGATCAGCTCATTGGCGTTGCGCTCCACCACCGTGTAGGAGCCGGGCTTGACCTGCTCGATGTGGTATTCACCGTCTGTAAAGTCCTGATAGGTCAGCTTCATCGGGAACCGGGGATCGGAATTGTCCGGCCCGAGAATCTCAAAGGACAGGTACTGCTCCCGAAGCGTCGGATCGGGCAGATCATCCGGATTCACCGCGTCCGGCTTCACGAAGACGAAACGCGCTTCCAGCTTCGCGTCGTTCGTCACCTGCTGACCCATCGGAACGCCCTTCACCTGAACCGCGTCGGTAATCCGGAAATCCCGGTCCGAATTCTGCAGCATATAGCCCTTATCCGTGATATCCTTCAGCAGGTCGGCGTTCACATCTTCCAGCAGATACGTCCCGGGGATCACATCCAGCTCCACCGGACCGTTCTGCAGCTGCGCCCAGGTGAGGGTCGTGGGCATGTTTCTGTCGGGGCCGTCGATCTTCACCGTCAGGCCGCTGATGTCCGCGCCATCCGGCGCGTTGCTCACGTCTACATCAACGGTCAGCTTGTTATGCAGCACCCGGTAGGTCACCGTCAGACCGTTCACCGTGCGCTCATATCCGAGAACTTCCGGCGCGTATGCCGTGTAGCTCGCGGCATCCTGGGATCCTTTCCGGTGCGCCGGCTGCGTCCCGAAATCCACGCTCCATCCATTCGTCGCTCCGGCCAGCCTGTTTTCGCTGTAGGGCTTGCCGTCTTCCATCAGGCGCACCGGCAGCTCGGAAGGGCGAAGGCCGAACTGATTATGATTGTCGTCCCACACCACATTGATCGCCAGCGCTCCTGTTTCCGCAACCGTATACCTGTACGTCAGCACGTTTCCGGAAACCGTCGGCGTCCCGTAATTCGCGATGGACACTTCCAGATTCGCGTCGGAAGGAACAACGCCGGTCCACCCCGTGGCCGCCGACAGCTCAGTCCCGCCGATCGTCACGCTCGGCGGCCGGGTCCCTTCATAGTTATTTCCATCGTCCCATTTGATGCAAACAATCTTCAGCGGGTCCTCATCAGCCAGAGCGCCGACGGACAGAGCTCCCAGCGCCAGCGCGAGGATGCACAGGACGGAAATGATACGCTGCAGGCGTGTCTTCATGGATATTCTCCCCTCTTGAGTCGTATAGGTCATTCACGTTCCGAATTCAGCCATCCAAACGGACATACTGATACAGAATTTATTATAGGCGGAAAACAGCCAAAAAGCAAGTGGAAATCTTTGCCAGAAGGGCTGAATTTATGTCGATTTGATGAAGATATTCTCTGAAAACGATTCCGCTTTCTGTTCTGTTTCTGTTTCTTTCATGCCGACGCTTCGGAAACGAACCTTCCCGTCAGTCCTGTTCCTCCCCGTCCTCGATCCAATGCCGCCGGCCGGACTCCCAGGTTCGCTCGGAAATGATATAGCGGGGGCGCCGCTTGGTTTCCAGATACGTCTTGCCGACATACTGGCCGATGACACCCAGGCTGATCAGCTGGATGCCGCCCAGGAGGCAGATGATGCAGACCGTCGAGGTCCATCCGGCCACCGTATGCCCCAGAATGGCCTCCACCACCGCCCAGATCATCAGGATCAGGCCCACCACGCTGAACCCGATGCCGAAGCCTGTAATGAGGGTGATCGGCTTGATGCTCAGGCTGGTGATGCCGTTGAACGCCAGGGCCAGCATCTTTTTCAGAGGATAATGGCTCTCCCCCGCCAGCCGCTCCGCGCGGGCATAATAGACCTGATCGCTGGGAAAGCCCACCAGCGGCACCAGACCCCGCAGGAAAATATTCACTTCCTCAAAATCGGCAAAATGCCGCAGCACCTTTGAGGAAATCAGCCGATAATCCGCATGGTTGAACACGACCTCCGCGCCCAGCCTGTTCATCAGCTTATAGAAGCCCTCCGCCGTGAAGCGTTTGAAAAAAGAATCCGTGTCCCGGCGGGAGCGAACCCCGTAAACCACCTCCGCCCCGGCCAGATACTTGTCCACCATTTCATCCATGGCATTGATGTCGTCCTGCCCGTCGCAGTCGATGGAAATCGTGATATCGCATCGGTCCATCGCTTCCATGAGGCCTGCCAGCACCGCGTTCTGATGGCCCCGGTTCCGGCTCTGGCAGATACCCAGCACGCGCTCGTCCTTTTGGGCCAGCTCCCGAATGATCTCCCAGGTCCGGTCGGAGGAGCCGTCGTTGACAAACAGCACCCTGCTCCTCGGGCTGATCCGGCCCGAGGCAGACAGCTCCTCCAGCTTTCTGACAAACTGGGGCGCCGTCAGCGGCAGCACCTTTTCCTCATTATAGCAGGGAATGATAATCCACAGAATCGGTCTTGCGCTCATGGTGTGTGTTTCCTCCGTGATCGTTGTGCCTGGGGGCAAAGATGAAAGAAAACGGTACCGGTTCTTATTGTACTGCTTTACGTTCATTTTATCAAGCTTGTGCAATGAGGCGGTTTGGTGTATACTGCTTGACAGATTCACGAAAGAAGGCGGAGCGTTATGCGGGAGGAGAACAGGCAGTCCCGGATTTTCCGGAAACGCCGCAGCATGCCCAGTATCAGCCGGGTCATCGCCCTGTCGTTTCTGGCCCTGATCCTCATCGGAGCGCTGCTGCTGACGCTTCCCGGCGCTTCGAGGACGGAAAAAAGCAACGGATTCCTGACGGCTTTGTTCACAGCCACCTCCGCCACCTGTGTCACAGGGCTGGTGCGGGGCGACACCTGGACGCTGTGGAGTCCTCTCGGACAGGTGATCATCCTGTGCCTGATTGAAATCGGCGGCCTGGGCTTCATGTCTGCCGCGTCCGTTGCGTTCTTCACCTTCAAGCGTAAGGTGAGCCTCCATTCCAGAATGGTCATGGCGGAGGCGATCGGCGCCGATGACATGGGCGACATCGTCGGCCAGCAAAAGCGCCTGATCTATCGGTCCCTGCTGCTGGAAGGCATCGGGACGGTCATTCTGACGGTTCGTTTCCTTTTCGATTTCCCCTTTCCGCAGGCTTTGCGCCTGGGGCTTTTCCACTCGGTTTCCGCTTTCTGTAACGCGGGATTTGACATTCTGGGGGTTGTAGCGCCCGGAGCATCCATGATTCCCTATCAGGGGGATGTGGTGGTGATGCTCACCCTGTCCGCCCTGATCATCATCGGAGGCCTCGGATTCCTGGTGTGGGACGAGGTGCTGCGGGAAAAGCAGCCCAGGCGATGGGGCGTATATACGAAACTGGTGCTGGCGGCAACGGGCATCCTGCTTCTCGGAGGCACCGTGCTGTTCTGCGTGCTGGAGTGGGATAACCCGGGAACGCTGGGACCCATGTCCTGGCATCAGAAGATCCTGGCGGCCTTCTTCCAGTCCGTCACGCTGCGAACCGCCGGCTTCGCCGGTGTGGACCAGGGACTGCTCTCCCCCGCCGGAAAAGCCCTGTCCATCTTCCTGATGCTCATCGGCGGCTCCTCGGGATCCACCGCCGGTGGTCTGAAAACGGTCACTCTCGTGGTGCTGATCATGTTCCTGTGGAACCGGATGCGCGGACGGTATACGGTCAGCGTTTTCCATCGCACCATCTCAGACGATCATGTGCTGAACGCCATTATGATTTTCATCCTGATGGTGACGCTGGCTTTCATCGGAGCGACGCTGATCTGCTCCACCACGCAGCAGATTGACTTTGAGGATGCCCTGTTTGAAACCGTTTCGGCCATCGGCACGGTGGGGCTCACGACGGGGATCACCCCGATGCTTTCGCTGCCGGCCACCCTCGCCGTAATCCTTCTGATGTATTTCGGCCGGGTGGGCGTGCTGACGATCAGCTTCGGCTTCCTGAAACGGAAACCTGCCGGGGAGGCTTTCAAATATGCCAACACGGATCTGCTGATCGGATAGATCATCCCCGGGGCAGATCCAGAAACCGTCCGCTTCCCGGATTGCCGGAAGCGGATTGATAACAGGGAGGGAATACCTTGAAATCCTATATTGTGATCGGACTGGGACTGTTCGGGGCCGAGCTGGCCACCCGTCTCTATGCCTGCGGCGAGGATGTGCTGGCTGTGGATACGGACGAAGCACTTGTGAACAAATATGCCGACCGGGTCACCCGGGCGGTGACCGCCGATGCCCGGGACATGAAGGTGCTGGAAAAGCTGGGCGCGCAGAATTTCGACCGGGCGGTCGTGGCCATCGGAAGCGACCTGGCCGCCTCCGCGCTGGTCACCATGAATCTGATCAAGCTGAAGGTTCCCTTCCTGCTGTGCAAAGCCCATAACAGCACCCACCGGGAGATTCTCCTTCGCCTCGGCGCAGACCGGGTGATCATCCCCGAGCGGGAGACCGCCGACAAGCTGGCCCTGGGTCTCACTTCCGTGGGCGCCATGGAGTATATCGAGCTGTCCAAGGAATACGGCATCGTGGAAATCGACACGCCCCCCTCCTGGGTTGGGAAATCCATCCGGGATCTGGAATTGCGCACCCGATACGGCGCGAATGTGCTGGCCATGCGTGACGGGGATCAGCTGTGCATCTCCCTGGATATTGATAAACCCATCCACGCGGGCGAAACCTTCGTCATCCTGGCCCGATATGACATGATTAAGAAGATCGAGAACGCGTAAACGCCTGCCCGGCCGGCCGGACGCCGGGCTGTGAACAGGATATGCTTCGGCGAACAGGCGCACCCCTGAGAAGTCGTGCGCTTTGCATGCTGAATGTCGCGCAAGACACATCAGCCCGTCAAAAAAGGAGAACGCAGTCGCGTCCTCCTTTTTGATACCGTCCTGTGGTCATCCGTCGTTTTATCCGACATCGTCTTCCGTCACTGTGATGTCGTCATCCTTGTCACCGGCGGCCTGCTGGGTCCCGTTGTCCAGGCAGTCGGCCGGAACAAAGCCCCGAACCACATCTCCGTCGTCGGTGTAGGTTTCCACATAGTCCCAGGCCTGATTGCTGAAATAGGTGGTCAGATAAGTCACCGTGTCGCCGGGATCCAGCCGCACAATCGAAGAGCTCTGCCGGATGGGGTCGTCTGTCAGCGTGCAGGATCGGGTGATCTTCGCATTGGTATATTCGAAGGTCAGCGTCTTTGACAAGTTGCTCCCTTCCTTCTTGCCTTTGACGGACCCGCTGTTGATATAGCCCACCCGGACACCGCCGTTGTTGGTTTCGTACATCATCAGCAGCCATCCGCTTTCCTGGCCCGCCGCCATGATGGCGCCGTTGCTGCTCACCTTGGCCTTGCCGTTGGCTCCGCGCCAGGAATTCTTTGACGGGGCGGAATAAACCGCGAAGTTCTGATTGGCTTTCAGCTGGACATACTCAAATCCCTGCAGGGCATTGAACCCGGTGGAGAAATAATTCCAGACGGACTTTCCGCCCGGGTTGGTCGTGCCCGAGTCCCGCATTTCCTGCCGAACCGACTTGATCAGATCCTTGTTGGCCCATTCAATCTTCGTGTAGCTGCCTTTGTTATTCACGCCCCGTTTATACCAGGGCATGCAGCTGAAGTAGTAATCATATTTCCCGCCGAGGGTGAACTCATAGCCGTGGCGGGCGAAAATCTCATTGTAAATATATCCCAGAGATTCATAATCCCACTCCCACAGCTCCGATTCCGTCAGATAGCGGGTATCGCTGTCGGGAATCAGATACATCTGGTCGGCGCCGGCGGAAAACACCACCGCGACGCACAGAAGCATCGCTGCCATCAGCAGGGAAATCATCCGTTTCATCCGTTATGCCTCCTCTGAATGCTACAGGTTAACCCTCGCGCTTTTCGGCTGTCAATTCCGGGGCCGCTTCCGCCTTCTGTCCTTCACATTCGGGCTTCCCGTCCTCCGGCCTGTCCGCCTTCTCTGCCTGATCCGCCTGATCCGGTTCGCCGTCTTTCTCCGTCCCGTCTGCCGGCAGCTCCGGGAAAAGTTCCTTCCGGCAATAAGGGCACAGCGCGTCCTCGTCAAAATCCACGTCTTCGGGATCGATCTGAATCATCTTGCCGCAGAAAGGACACTCGTATTCGATGAAGTCGTTGTCCCCGTCCTCGTCCGGATCGAAGGCTTCTTCGTCATCGTCGTCCAGCAGCTCCGATTCCAGATCAGCCAGATCCGCGTCAATGGCGTCCACGTATTCCTGCAGCTCTCCCTGGGATTCCGCCAGGGCTTCGTAAGAAATTCCCACTTCGCTCAGCACTTCCAGGATACCCAGGATCAGGCGATGGCTGTCCTTTTCGGGATTCAGCTTCATGCCCGCCGCCAGGCCCCGCAAATAGCTGATCTGATCTGTCAATCTGCTCATACTTATGCCCTCTTCAGATATTCACCGCTCCGGGTATCAATCTGGATCTTATCGCCGGTGTTAATAAACAGGGGCACCTGCAGGCTGAATCCGGTTTCCAGCGTTGCGGGCTTATAGGTGTTGGAGGCCGTATCCCCGGCAAATCCGGGCTCCGTGTCCGTCACTTCCAGAACCACGAAATTCGGCGCTTCCACAGAGAAGGCGCTACCCTTAAAGAAGCGAACCGTCACATTGGTGCCTTCCTTGACGAAGGGAATCGCGTCCTCCACCTGTTCCTTGCTCAGCGGCAGCTGCTCATAGGTCTCGGTGTCCATGAAGTAATACAGGTCTCCGTCGTTATAAACGTACTGCATTTCCTTGGTCTCGATGATGGCCTTGGGCATCTTGTCCGTCGGGTTGAAGCTGCGCTCCACGACCGCGCCGGTCATGACGTTCTTGATCTTCGTCCGGACAAAAGCCGCTCCCTTGCCGGGCTTCACGTGCTGGAAATCCACGATATTCCAGA